>JAFQVC010000151.1 GCA_017408205.1 Clostridia bacterium
CGACAACAAATTCGCCCCCGACGATAACTGTTCAAGAGAACAGGCAATAATCATCGCTGCAAGAATGGTTGCAAACTTAAAATAAAAACAAAAGCCGAGGTACCTCGGCTTTTTTAAAAGGTGATAATAATGACTGAAAAACTATACGGAAGATACAGCGTAAAAGCATATAAGGACACACCTGTCCCAAAAGAAATACTTGATAGAATAATAAAAGCGGGTACCTGCGCACCGACGGGCAGAAATTTGCAGTCTCCAATTATACTTGCGGTGACAGATAAAAAAATGAGGGATAAATTATCCCGTATGAATGCTGAAATTTTAGGAACAGATACTGACCCCTTTTACGGCGCACCAGTAGTACTGGTAGTACTTGCAAAAAAAGATGTAAACACATATTTGTATGACGGTTCTCTTGTTATGGGAAACCTTTTAAATGCCGCACATTTTGAAGGTCTTGGTGCCTGCTGGATACACAGAGCAAAAGAAATGTTCGAAGCAAAAGAGGGAAAAGAGATTCTTTTGTCCCTGGGAATAACAGAAGAGTACGAGGGAATCGGCAACTGTATAATCGGTTATCCGAAACAACAAGGCAGCCCCAAACCTAAAAAAGAAAATTATGTTTATTATATATAAATTGCACATCAATTTAATAATTAAATGATAGGAGTTTCAACGATGGCGGATAATATAAGAATAAGACAGATTCATACTAATTTCATGGCGTGCGAGCCGGCACTCAGACGTACAGCAAACGGAGAACTTCTGTGTCTTTCTCTTTGCGACGGTTTTGGTGAGCCCCACCCATTAAACAGGGTGTACGCCTTTCATAGTAAAGACAATGGCGAGACCTGGTCGGAAAAGCAACTTGTAGGGGAGGAAGACGGTACTGCGGCTTATGTAACAGAAGTATCGGTGTTTGGTGACGAAATAACCGCGTATATGCCTACATTTATCAACAACGGTCTGTGGTGGGACTGCAAGATGGCTAAAAGTTACGACAACGGTTACACATGGAAAAAGGTGGGTAATTCCCCCGTGTTTGACAAGTACTGCTATTTAAGGTCGGTAATTAAAAATTCACAGGGCGAAATTGTAATTCCTTATCAGTACTTTCCCGTAAGTGACGAAGAATTTGACAGAATACTTCGTGAGGGCGGAGACGAAACATTTTGCAAAGTAACAAATATAACATATTGCGAAAACGGTGTACTTATAAGTAAAGACGGTGGAAAAACATACGACAGATTTATGGCAAATCAGATTAGTTTTAAAGACGGTTGGGTGTGGACAGAGCCGACAGTCGCAAAATTGTCGGACGGTACTCTTACAATGCTTATAAGAACAAATGTTGGCTGGTTATGGCGTTGTGATTCAAAAGACGGAGGAAGAACCTGGTCAGAAACTTACCAGACCGATATTCCGAACCCGTCAAACAAGCCCAAATTAATTGAAATGGATAAAGGAAGAATTGCACTAATCAGTACGCCCAATAATGATGAAAAGAGAAAAAACAAGCCCGAATCCCGTTATCCTCTTGAACTGTGGATATCTGATGACGATATGAAAACATGGGGATACAAGCAGGTAATAACTGATTTCCCCGGTATGTATTGCTACGCGGAGGGCTTTTACGAAGACGGGCATGTGCATTTTGCGGTAGA
>JAFQVC010000152.1 GCA_017408205.1 Clostridia bacterium
AGCAAGAAAAGTTATGCCTGTTAAGATGCCCATTAATTATGTCAAAGAAATGTTTTGTGACAGAGTTGCCGCAAGTAAAATTTATCAGGGAGACAACTACACAAACAACCATCCTATTGAATATTTTATGAGAGGAAAGGGCAACAGAACTATTCACGACGAAACTTCTGATTTGGTGGAAAAGTGGCTGACAATCCTTGCAGAAAAAGGCGAGAAAGAAGTATTTAGAATTATAAAAAACACAAAAGAGTATTAAAAAAGCCGAACAAAATTTGTTCGGCTTTTAATGTTTTACAACTTACTTTTTAAAGAAAAATGGTGGTACATCAATATCATCATCAAGTATTGTTGTGCTGATGATTTTTTCTTCGTCATCAATTTTACTGATGTTTACGAATGACGGAATTTCGGGGTCGTTATCTTTATCCATACCTTTTGCAGGTTGCTGATATGTATTGCCGCCGTCAAAGCCCGTTGCAACAACAGTTACTTCGATTTCGTCTCCCAATTCTTCCTTGATAATTGCACCAAAGATAAATTCTGCATCTTCGTCTGCAAGTTCCTGTACCATCTCGTTACATTTGCTGATTTCAAGCATACCTAAGTTTGAACCGCCTGCGATATTTAAGATGATACCCTTTGCACCTGCAATAGAAGTTTCCAGAAGAGGACTGTTGATAGCCATTCTTGTTGCTTCTTCTGCTCTGTTTTCGCCTGAAGCATGTCCGATACCCATGTGAGCAAAGCCCGTATTTTTCATAACAGTCTTAACGTCAGCAAAGTCAAGGTTAACGATACCGGGAACAACGATTAGTTCTGCGATACCCTGTACGCCCTGTCTTAACACGTCATCTGCCATTTTAAATGATTCTGTAAACGGTATATTTTTTTGATTGTTGGCAAGTTCTATTAATTTATCGTTGGGAATGATAACCAAAGAATCGGAATTTGCTTTTAGTTCAAGGATACCTGCTTCTGCCTGTTTCATTCTTTTTTTGCCTTCGAATGTAAATGGTTTTGTTACAATTGAAATTGTTAAAATTCCCATTTCTTTTGCAACACTTGCAACAACGGGAGCAGCACCTGTACCTGTTCCGCCGCCCATACCTGCAGTTACGAATACCATATCTGCACCTTTTAGTGCATTTGCAATTTCTTCACGGCTTTCTTCTGCGGCTTTTTTACCGATTTCAGGGTTAGCACCTGCACCTAAACCTCTTGTTAATTTTTCACCAATCTGAATTCTCTTTTTGGTGGAACTTCTCTGAAGTTGCTGGCTGTCGGTGTTAACTGACAAAAATTCAACAGAGCTGAAGCCCGATTCAATCATTCTGTCAACTGCATTGTTTCCGCCGCCGCCGACACCTATTACTTTTATATTTGCTGTTTTAATAGCATCCAATTCTAATTCTATCATTGGTAGAACCTCCCAAAAAATCTAATATTACAATTATATTACAATTTATTATATACAAAATTTCATCATTTGTAAAGTAGTTTTATAAAAAATTTACAAGTTTTTTGTTTCCTTTTTTGACATATATCGCTCGAGAACAAATCTTCTTAAAATCGCAAAGTTCTGGAATATGCGTGTACCGAACACAACAATTGCCGCGATAGTCAAATCAATGTTTAAAAGCGAGCCCATATAGGTAAGCAAGAACGCCACAAGAGCGTTACCGAAAAAGCCCGTTATAAAGATTTTCATTTTAAAACTGTTGTTGGCGCTTGCCGCAAGACCTCCGAAGACAGAGTCGAGAGCCGCAAGAATTGCTACCGACACAAATTTTGAAACTATGGAGGAGAAAGTAAAAGGCAACAAAAGTGCAATTACTGTTCCCAAAAGAAGACACACTATAATAATCATTTATTGACCTCCGTTTGTCTGGGTGTTTGTTGTGATTTTTGACGGTACGGCGTACTTGTAGTTAAGAGGGCCTGTGTAGGCAGCAATCTTTATTGAATTAACTTTTTTTACCTCAACGTCGAAACCGTAGAAGGTAAGACTGTCAACCACACCGTTTCTCATTAAAAGAGCATTTTCCATATTGACGGGGTCGCCGATTGCGGTAATAACATATGGAATAGAGTATCTGTTGTTATTAACGCTTACCGTTGCCCCGGCACATCTTATTTCGCTTGTAGAAACAAGGCGTTCACCGTTTAGTGCTATTGCCTCTGCCCCTGCATCTCTTAATTCGTTTATAACCTGCAGTATATCCATATCGTGAATAACGTAGGCGTTGGCGTTTTCGGGCAGGTTATTGACTGCTGTACTGTCGTTCAACGTCACCTGCACTCCTGAACCCTCAACTGCGGTAAGACCTGCTAAAAGTTCTGCCCTTTGAAGTTGGGTGGTAAGAGTCTGCGAATAACCGTTGGTTTTTGCGGCTTCTTCTTTAAAGGACTCTATTTCCTGCTTTGCGATGAGCAGTTGCTTGTTTAATTCTATGTTTTTTTCCTGCTCGTTTTTTAAATCAATTGCAAGATTTTCCGCTCTTAGTTTATCGGTATTACCGTTTTTGTTAATTACGCTGACGCTTTTTATCTGCATGGTGATAAAAAACGCCAACAGCAAACACACGATACCTATTGAAATGTGGGCGGGACTGAAATGTTTTTTTATGTTCATTGCCTGTTATCCTTTCTGTTTATATACTGCTTTATCACCGCTGCTTACGTTTAAATATCCTCTGGCATTTTCACCAAGCGACTGATAGGATTTCAAAGTAAGAAACTCGATTTTATACTGCAGATTTTCGTTTGCACCAACTAAAACTTCCAACTTGTTGTCTATTACTATTGATAAATTTTCCGTGTCGGGAACGTTTATTAAAGTGACACTGTTTATCATCTGCTGTTCTTTTAAAATACCAAGAACGTCAGTTACGTATTGTGCCTTGCCCTCGTCTTTTGACAAAAAGGTCTGTCCTGCTATGTATTTTGTAAGATTGAAATGTTCTATCAGCGGTACGGTTTCTTTTGGAGGCACTTTGTTTTGCTCAAGCATCTTTCCCGTACTGTCAACGTAAATGTAACTGTCTGCAAAAGCCACATATCCAGCGACTTCGCATTCTTTGACAACAATTTTAATCCCCGCAGGGAACTTCTTCACGATTTTTGCAGTTTCGATGTATGGAAGTTCTGAAATTCCCCTTACCGCTTTTTTACTGCTTGTCCGAAAGACGTTACGCCCGTAGCCGATGGTGGATGCCTCTATAATGGTGTTGGACGGAATAAGAGCATTACCCTCCACCGTTATTTTGTTTATCTTAAACCAGGGCGCAAAGTACGCTATCATAAGAAGCACCGCAACCAGAAACAGAATAAGTAAAATCTTTCTGTTCCTGCGGTTGCGTCTCATTCTTTTTTTATAATCTTTTAACTTTATGGTTTTGTCATAAGTAGTAGTTTCCATTTTTTACTCCCGCAAAATATCTGCACCTAAATTTTTCAGTTGATTTTCAAATAAGTAGTATCCCCGGTCTAAATGCTCAAGACCTGATACCGTTGTAGTACCGTAGGCGTTAAGTCCTGCAACGATAAGTGCCGCCGCACCACGAAGGTCGTAGGCGGTAACAGATGCACCTTTTAATCTGCTTACACCTCTTATTATTGCAAGTTTATCCTTTGTTATTATGTCCGCATTCATTCTGTTAAGTTCACCAATGTGTCTGTATCTGCTTGAAAATATGTTTTCTTCAACTACACTTGTTCCGTCCGAGACAGAAAGTACCGTACAGGCAAGTGCCTGGGCGTCTGTGGGAAAACCCGGATACGGCATAGTGCTTATGCAACTTATGGAATTAAGTCCTGTTTTACATTCCATCTCTACAAAGTTTTCGCCCTTGTTTATTTTCGCACCGCAAAGAGAAAACATATCTGTTATTGCGTTTAAGTGGTTTGGATTTATTCCGTTTATCTTAATACTGCCTTTTGTTACTGCTGCGGCAGAAAGATATGTTGCAGTAACTATTCTGTCGCCTATCACTTTATGGGAAACGTCACAAAAATCACTGGTTCCTTCAATCTGGATTGTGCTTGTTCCAGCCCCTTTTACATCAGCTCCCATTTTGTTTAAGAAGTCCTGCAAATCAACAATTTCGGGCTCCTGTGCCGCGTTTGTTATAACTGTTGTGCCCGGTGTCGCACAGGACAAAAGCATGGCGTTTTCCGTTGCTCCTACGCTTGGAAAATCAAGGTTAATGTTTGCAGAGTGAGTGTTTTCGCCTTCCAACATTATGAATCCGTGACTTTCCTTTACATCTACACCAAGCGCTTTAAATACTTTCAGATGAAGGTCAATGGGACGCGGACCAAGTTCGCATCCGCCCGGTGTGGAAATAAGGGCTTTTTTGCACCTTGCAAGAATTGCACCCGTAAATATTACCGATGACCGCATTTCTTTCATCAGGTACTGGCTTATTTCGTCACAACTCATATTTGATGAGTCAACCGTTACCGTGTCTTTGTCAATTGATACAACGCACCCTAAAGAACGTAATATGTTAATAGAAGCATACACGTCTTTTATAAGGGGACAGTTATGTATAATGTTAATTCCGCCGTTTATTACTGTTGCTGCAAGTATGGGTAAAACAGAATTTTTGGAGCCCTGAACTGTAAGTTCACCCGCTATTCTGTTTCCGCCGTTAATTATTGCTATGTTACTCAAAACTTATGCACCTCCGAACAATTACAGTATATGCAATTGTTGGAAGTGTGGTGATTAAAGCCCGTTTTCGCTTAATAAACCAGGGTCTATCTCCGGTGGTGGCGTTACGGGTTCGTCAGGCTTTTCTTCTTCGGGTTTTGGTTCCTCTGTCTCGGGAGGAAGTTCCTCTTCTGCTCTATGAGGCAGTGCACAGAATTCTGACGGCACTTTGCTTGGGAAAATGTAGTCGCTTACAACCTGATTGCCTTCAGGGTCCGAAGCACATTTTTCTGTTGCTAAAAGTCCGCTTACTTTACAAATCTCTGCACTTGTGTATTTTGACATACTTGCACCGGGGAAATATTTGCTCGGTAATTTTTTGTCACTGTGTATTCCTGACATTACAAGACGCCATACTTTTGCAGATGGGTTTCCTGAGAAAAAGTTAAGGGACTCGGGCTGGTCGTAGCCGGTCCATACCGCACCTACATAGTACGGTGTCATACCAACAAACCATCTGTCCTTGTCGTTGTCCGTTGTACCTGTTTTACCTGCAATGGAATAGCCGCCGCCGAAACTTGCACCGCCACCTGTACCCGTAGATACGGCAGACTGTAAAAGATTAAGCATTGTTCTTGCGGTATCCTTTGAGAAAGCCATTGACTTTTTCTGCTCTTTCTCGTATATAAGTTTGCCCGACTGGGTGGTAATTTTTGTGTAAGTGGTGGGCTCGATATAAACACCGTCGTTAACAAATGCACAGTATGCGGCAGTCATTTCTAAGTTTGTTACGCCCTCTGTAAGACCGCCGAGAGCAAGAGATGCAAGGTTTATATCTGTTTCCGTAAGTGTTGTAAAACCTAACTTGTTAGTCATATAGTTATAAGAAACCTGTGTTCCTACCTGCTCTAACACCTGCACCGCTACTGTGTTTAATGATTGTGAAATAGCATATCGAAGTGAAACGGGGCCTTTAAAATCGCCGCCATAGTTTTTGGGAGACCAACCGTTATATGTTACGGGCTGGTCTTTCCAGATTTGTCCAGGTGCAGTAACGTTTGTGTCAATAGCGGGGCCGTAAACAGCAATTGGCTTAATTGACGAGCCGGGCTGACGGGGCCCCTGAAACGCTCTGTTTAAAACTCTGTCTGCAGTTTTCTGGCCTCTGCCGCCCACTACACCTTTTACCTGACCTGTATATGGGTCCATAACCGTCATACAGGATTCAGGCTGTTTTTCTCTGGGTGCTTTCTGGAAAGAGTTTTCGTCTTTATATACTTTGTCCATATTTCTTTGAACTACAGGGTCGATGGTACTGTAAATTTTAAGTCCCCCTGTAAAAAGCATTTTGTTTGCAACCGCTTCCGTGTAACCGCATTTTTCCTGCAGGTCGTTTAAAACTTCTGCAATCAACTGGTCAACGAAATAAGACTGAACACTTGCAAATTCCGAAGTATCTGCAACAAAA
>JAFQVC010000020.1 GCA_017408205.1 Clostridia bacterium
AATGCAAACAGAGAAATTACGATACTATGAAAAACAAGAAGAATGACCCTGATCGTTTGGAAATGAACAAGTATTGCAGATTTTGCAGAAAGCATACTCTTCATAAAGAAACAAAATAATTGATTTTGGTTAGAAAGGGATTGTGAATAATATGCCTAAAAAAACAAATAAAGTTGCTAATTACTTTAAAGAAGTAAAAAGCGAACTTAAAAAAGTGGCTTGGCCTACATTTAAACAGGTTCGTAACAATACACTTATCGTTATAATTTGTGTTCTTGTTGTTGGTGCGTTTTTAGCAGTGCTTGACCTTGGCTTCAGTGCCGGTTTTAAAGCAATAATTGATAAAGAAGCTCCCACAACACAGGTTGAACAGCAGGTAGAAACCGGTGATGCAGGTGAAGAAACTCCTGTAGAACAGGGTGAAGCCGATGCAAACTAAAGCAAAATGGTATGTAGTGCATACCTATTCGGGATATGAGAACAAGGTAAAAGCAAACTTAGAAAGAACAATTGCTAACAGAAACCTTGAAGATTATATTCTTGACATTCAGATTCCGATGGAAGAAGTTGTGGAAATGAAGGACGAGGAAAAACGTGTAGTTACCCGTAAGAAATTTCCCGGCTACATTATAATTAAAATGGTGCTTACAGACGACTCATGGTATATCGTAAGAAATACAAGAGGTGTAACCGGCTTTGTAGGTCCCGGCTCCAAACCCATTCCTTTAACTGAAGAAGAAGTCGAGAATATGGGAATCGAGAATCAGACTATTGTACTTAACTATGCAGTTGGGGACAGCGTTAAAATTAAAAACGGTCCTCTTGAAAACTTTGTTGGTATAGTTGAAGACATCAGTATGGAAAAGAAAAAGGTTAAAGTTGTTGTTTCAATGTTCGGACGTGAAACTCCCGTTGAACTTGACTTTAATATGGTAGAAAATGTATAATATCGCTTTTTTGCGTTGTTATAGTGGGAGGAAATTAATTTCCGTCTGTACCACATCAATGTAAGTTAGGAGGTGTAAATTATGGCTCAGAAAGTAGCAGGTTACATTAAACTTCAGATTCCTGCAGGTAAGGCAACACCTGCGCCGCCAGTTGGTCCTGCACTTGGTCAACATGGTGTAAACATTATGGATTTCTGTAAGCAATTCAACGAAAAAACTGCAAAAGACGCAGGTCTTATTATCCCTGTTGTTATTACAGTTTATGCTGACAGATCATTCAGTTTTATTACTAAAACTCCACCGGCAGCCGTTCTTATCAAAAAAGCTTGTGGTATTGAAAGCGGTTCAGGAGTACCGAACAAAACAAAGGTTGCTGTTCTTAAAAAAGCTGATTTACAGGCGATTGCAGAACAGAAAATGCCTGACCTTAACGCCGGTTCTTTAGAAGCGGCTATGTCCATGATTGCTGGTACAGCAAGAAGTATGGGCGTTACCGTTGAAGAATAATTTCAACAATTTAAATTCGTGGGAGGAAATTAGTTTTTCCGTCTGACCACAAGGAGGTTATTATATGAAAAGAGGTAAAAAGTATCAAGAAAGTGCTAAACTTATTGATAAAACATGCCTTTATGACCCGGCAGAAGGAATTGAATTATTAACAAAAACTGCAAAAGCAAAATTTGATGAAACTGTTGAAGCACACATCCGTCTTGGTGTTGACTCAAGACACGCTGATCAGCAGGTTCGTGGTGCAGTTGTATTACCACACGGTACAGGTAAAACAGTTCGTGTTTTGGTATTTGCTAAGGGTGATAAAGCAACAGAAGCAGAACAAGCAGGTGCTGACTTTGTTGGTGCAGAAGAACTTGTTCCAAAAATCCAGAATGAAAACTGGTTTGAATATGACGTTATCGTAGCAACACCTGATATGATGGGTGTTATCGGTAGATTGGGTAAAGTTTTAGGTCCTAAAGGTCTTATGCCTAACCCTAAAGCCGGCACAGTAACTATGGATGTTGCTAAGGCAATCGCTGATATTAAATCAGGTAAGATTGAATACCGTCTTGACAAAACAAACATTATTCACTGTCCTATCGGTAAAGCATCTTTTGGTGCTGAAAAATTATCAGATAACTTTAACACATTGTTGTCTGCTGTAATTAAAGCAAAACCAAGTGCTGCTAAAGGTCAGTATTTAAAGAGTGTAACTATCACTACAACAATGGGACCCGGTATAAAACTTAATCCCGCAAAAATTGATGGTTAATTTTGCTTGACAAGTATAATATTTTATGTTAAAATATTTATGTTTCCACAGACAGTCGGCATAAAAGTAAGTCCGACCGAGGAATGTTATTTTACTATAATTATGTAATTTAAGGTTCTTTGTCTGTGACGAAGAACCTTTTTATTTGTTCCTCGTCAAAAACTTGTTACAAATTTAATTACTGAAAGGAGGAAATTGATAATGCCAAGCGCAAAAGTATTGGAAGAAAAGAAAGTTGCAGTTTCTAACTTAACCGAAGACCTAAAAAGTGCGGTTGCAGGTGTGTTGGTAGATTATCGTGGTATTACTGTTGAACAGGATACAGAACTTCGCAGAAAGTTCCGTGAAGCAGGTGTTGAATACAAAATTGTTAAAAACTCTTTGCTTCGTTTCGCTTCAAAAGAAGTTGGTTTAGATGACCTTGACGGCGTGTTACACGGTCCTACTGCTATTGCATTCCATAGAGAAGATATGGTTGCTCCTGCAAAAATCATAGCAGATTATGCTAAAACAAACGATGTTATTGAAATTAAATCAGGTTTTATGGAGGGTAAAGTAATTTCTCTTGACGAAATTAAAACTCTTGCATCTACACCTTCTAAAGACGTTCTTATTGCTAAAATCATGGGCAGCTTGAATGCTCCTGTTTCAGCATTGGCTAGATTGCTTAACACAATCGTTGAAGGTGGAACAGAAATTGCTGATTTAATTGCTGCTAAAGCAGGCGAAGCTCCTGCTGAAGAAGCAAAAGCAGAAGAAGCAGCTCCTGCTGAAGAAGCACCTGCTGCAGAAGAAACAGCTCCTGCTGAAGAAGCGGCTCCCGCCGAGGAAGCTCCCGCTGCAGAAGAAGCAGTAGAAGCTCCTGCTGAAGAAACAACAGAAGAATAATTAATTAAAAATTTTTATAGGAGGTAAATAAAAATGGCAAGTGTACAACAGATTTTAGACGATATTAAAGAATTAAAATTATTAGAAGTAGCAGAATTAGTAAAAGCAATGGAAGAGGAATTCGGCGTAACAGCTGCTGCTCCCGTTGCAGTAATGGCTGCAGGTGCTGCTGATGCAGGTGCTGCAGGTGCAGAAAAAACAGACTTTGATGTGGTTCTTGCAAACGCAGGTGCTGAAAAAATCAAAGTTATCAAAGTTGTTCGTGAAATCACAGGTCTTGGCTTGAAAGAAGCAAAAGATTTAGTTGATGGCGCTCCCAAAACATTAAAAGAGGGCGTTGAAAAAGCTGCTGCTGAAGAAATCAAAGCAAAACTTGAAGAAGTTGGCGCAACAATCGAACTTAAATAATTTAAAGTTTAATATCATCAAAAAGACTGAAAACTTTTGTTTTCAGTTTTTTTTGTTAGTGAACATAATATTTTTTCGCTTCATATTATAAAATAAGGAGTGAGAATTTTGCAATATACATTAAAAGACCTTGACATTGATGATGTAGGGTATGTTTCCTCTCTTATTGCAGGTGATGATATAAGAAGACGTCTTTTGGATATGGGTTTAGTTGAGGGCACGAAGGTTAAATGTGTGCTTAAAAGTCCCGCTGGTGACCCGGTTGCTTATAACATACGGGGAGCGGTTGTTGCCATAAGAAACGAAGACAGTGAAAAAATTCTATTAAAACTAAATATGTAACAAAACTTTCTGCACCTTCATAGTATAAATTACGATGGAGGTGCATTTTCAATGGGCTTAACTAAAAATTCTACGGGAATAAAATCGGTTGATAACGGATTTGTTGTTACGAAAAATAACGAAACGGACAAAATTGTTGCACTTGCAGGAAATCCGAATGTTGGTAAAAGTACCGTTTTTAACTCACTTACCGGTTTAAAACAACATACGGGCAACTGGCCGGGGAAAACGGTTACAAATGCTTTTGGAACTTGTAAATATAACGAAAAAGATTACATATTGGTTGACATACCGGGTACTTATTCACTTATGGCGCATTCAAAAGAAGAAGAAGTCGCCCGTGATTTTATATGCTTTGGTAATGCTGACAAGGTGATTGTGGTTTGCGATGCTACCTGCCTTGAACGAAATCTTAACCTTGTATTGCAAACGACAGAAATTAAAAACAACGTAATTGTATGTGTTAATCTTATGGACGAAGCAAAACGAAAGGGAATAGAAATAGATTTGGATAAATTGCAAAGTATTCTCGGTGTTCCCGTAGTTGGCACTGATGCTTCAAAAGGCAGGGGCTTAACAGATTTACTTGATAAAATAGAAACTATAAATACCAACCCTTTTACTGTAAGATATGTAAAGCCAATTGAAGAGGCACTAAATAAAATAACAAATATGCTGAAAAACAAAATAGAAGATACTGAGTTGAATTTAAGATGGATTGGCTTAAAACTGTTGGATTATGACGAGGAACTTGTGTCAAACATTTCAAAATATGTGGGTTATGATTTAGATAAAGACGCTGATTTTATAAGAGTACGGGATAACCTTGCCAAAAAAGGGTATTGCGGTCAGAAACTTACAGACGCAATAGTTTCCTGCATAGTTTTAACTGCGGAGGATATATGCAACGAAACTGTAGTTTACAGTAATACGAAATATACTAAGAAAGACAGGAAAATTGATAAAATTCTTACAAGCCGTATTACAGGCATTCCTGTTATGCTGTTGCTTTTGGGTGTTGTTTTATGGATAACAATAGTAGGTTCAAATTACATTTCCGACTATCTGTCTGTTGCTTTATTCTGGGTGGAAGACATGTTGGTGAAATTTTTTGTATATATAAACGCACCAAGAACTTTGTATGAAGTGCTTGTGTTCGGTGTTTACAGGGTGTTGGCGTGGGTTGTTTCCGTTATGCTTCCGCCAATGGCAATCTTTTTCCCTCTGTTCACTTTGCTTGAGGATTTGGGGTATCTGCCCAGAATTGCATTTAATCTTGATAAATCATTCAGGAAATGCAATGCCTGCGGAAAACAGGCACTTACTATGTGTATGGGTTTTGGTTGCAACGCCGCAGGGGTTGTGGGGTGCAGGATTATAGATTCACCAAGAGAACGTCTCATTGCAATGATTACCAACAGTTTTGTACCGTGCAACGGCAGATTTCCTACGCTGATTTCAATTATCACAATGTTTCTTGTTTGTTATGTTCCTGATGGCTTAAAGTCTGTGTCAGGGGCAATTCTTTTAACGCTGTTTATTCTTTTTGGTATAATGATGACATTTTTTGTGTCCTTCATACTTTCAAAAACGGTGCTTAAAGGGGAGGTATCTGCATTTACTCTGGAGTTACCACCTTACCGCAAACCGAAAATAGGAAGAATAATTGTTACATCTATAATTGACAGAACATTGTTCGTTTTGGGAAGAGCAGTTGCTGTTGCTGCGCCTGCAGGGCTTATAATATGGGTTCTTGCAAATGTGAGTGTTGGTGGTACCAGTCTGCTCTTATACTGCAGTAACTTTTTAGACCCCTTCGCACGTCTTATGGGTATGGACGGAGTAATCTTGTTTGCATTTATACTTGGTTTCCCCGCAAATGAAATCGTAATACCTATAATTATAATGTCATATATGTCAACAGGTACTTTGATTAATATTACCGACTTATCGGTGCTTCGTGATTTACTTGTGAGTAACGGATGGACCTGGGTTACTGCAATATCTGTAATGTTTTTTTCTCTTATGCACTGGCCATGTTCAACTACTCTTATGACTATAAAAAAAGAATCGGGAAGTATTAAGTGGACTGTATTGTCCGCCGTTGTTCCCACTTTGTGCGGTTTTGCTGTTTGCTTTTTGTTAAATGTTGTCGTGACATTATTGTTGATTTTATAACGGGTGTTTGGTATAATGATAATGTACAATAAAACTATGGAGGGACAAAAGATTGAAAAAATCGTATTCAGAAATAACAGCTTATGTAAAAGAACTTGCTGCTTTGTCATGCAGTAACAATAATATAAAGCCGGAAATGTATAACGAGCATAATGTTAAAAGAGGTCTTCGTGACCTTGACGGTAACGGCGTAATAACAGGTCTTACCGAAATTTCTCATATAAAGGCAAAAGAAAAAGACGGAACTCCCTGTGAGGGTGAACTGTACTTTCGCGGATATAATGTTAAAGAACTGGTAGCGGATTTTAATAAAAGCGGAAGATTTGGTTTTGAAGAAGTAATGTATCTTCTTTTGTTTTCGGAACTTCCAAATAGAGAGCAACTGGATAAATTTAAGGAAACACTTGCGGAGTATCGCAGTCTTCCTCAGTCTTTTGTCCGTGATATGATATTAAAAGCACCCAGCAAAGATATGATGAACACCCTCTCAAGAAGTGTTCTTGCTTTGTATTCTTACGATGATAATCCTGACGATACTTCAGTGGAAAACGTGTTAAGACAATGTATGCAACTTATATCTGTGTTTCCGCTTTTGGCAGTTTACGGTTATCACGGGTACAGACATTATCACCTTAACAAGAGTTTACATATAAGAAACCCGAAACCACATTTGTCAACTGCGGAAAACACTTTGCATATTCTTCGCAAACGAGGGGATTTTACGCCTCTTGAAGCACAGGTTCTTGACCTTTCTTTGGTTTTACACGCTGAACACGGAGGAGGTAACAATTCAAGTTTTACAACTCACGTAGTTACATCATCGGGAACTGATACTTATTCTGCAATTGCGGCGGCTCTTGGCTCTTTAAAAGGACCAAGACACGGCGGCGCAAATGTTAAAGTTGTAAATATGTTTGACCATATGAAAAATTCAATTAATACCAAAAGTGAAACTGAAATTGAAGATTATCTTGTAAAACTTCTTAATAAAGAGACTTTTGACAATGCAGGTCTTATTTACGGTATGGGACATGCGGTTTATTCCAAATCCGACCCAAGAGCGGACGTTTTAAAACAATGTGCAAAAGATTTGTCTGCAGAAAAAGGACGTCAGGAGGACTTCCAACTTTACGAAACAGTTGCCAGACTTGCGCCACAGATTATTGGCGAAAAGAGAAAGATATATAAAGGTGTAAGCGCAAACGTGGATTTTTATTCAGGGCTTATTTACAAAATGCTTGAACTTCCCTACGAGTTATACACGCCTATATTTGCAATTTCAAGAATTGCAGGTTGGAGTGCTCACAGAATTGAGGAAATTCAGAATAACGGAAAAATTATCCGTCCTGCATACATCAATGTAAAAGAAAAAAAACAATATGTAAGTTTTGATGAAAGATAAAGGAGGATTGCCATTATGAAACGAATTTTAGCAATTACTCTAATTGTATGTTGTCTGTTTTTAACTGCCTGTAATAAAGATATTGGGATAATAGGCGGTGCCGACGGACCTACAAGTATTATTGTAACAAAGCGTTCATACGATATAGACAGATTTTTCAGAAACAACTACGTTGATGAACGAAAATTGCCTGTTTTAGATATTGACATTGAAAATCCTTTTGTTTCGGATGACAGAACACTTGTACTGGATGACAGCATAGAAAACGCACTTGAACTTATGATATACGAGTATTATAAAAGTCTG
>JAFQVC010000153.1 GCA_017408205.1 Clostridia bacterium
TATCGCTTTTCCACATATTACAACAATTCCTTTATAACTTTTTGCACAGCCACTCCAAGACGGGGGTCTATATGCAATTTTATTGTTTCTTCTATTGCCTTTGATATAAATTCTACTGCAAGTTGTACCGCTTCTTTAACATTCTGTCCTCTTGCAACAGCACCAAGGGTTACAGAGGCAAAAATATCCCCCGTTCCGTGAAAGGAGCCGTCATAATAACAACACTTTATTTTGTAAAACTCTTTCGTACTTTTACAATAACTGCAAACATACATTTCACCGTCAACTTTGCAACTGGTAATTATTGCGGTATCAGGACCGACGTCACAAAGCCGTACAAGCCATTTTTCTATTGTTCCAAAGTCGGAAGGCACATCTTTTTCCCCAAGTAAAAACATCGCTTCTGTAATGTTGGGTGTTATAATATCTGCTTGTGCCACAAGGGTTTTCATACTTTCCACCATTTCTTCCGACATGGTGGGATAAAGTATTCCGTCATCACCAAACACAGGGTCAACCATAAGTTTGCACCCAAACATATTTTTTGCGTCAATTATGGTTTGTGCCTGACTTGGGCTTCCAAGAAAACCGCTGTAAATATAATCAAAGTCCATATTAAGTTGTTGCCAGTGTTTTATTGTGTCTTTAATATGCTCTGTTAAGTCCGTAAAGGTATAGCCATCAAAAACTCCCGTAACTGTTGACAATGCAGCAGTCTGCAAAGGACACACATAAGAGCCCATAGCCGTCAGTACAGGCACAACCGCACCTAAAGATGCGGTACCTATCCCCGACAGGTCGTGAACTGCAATTATTTTTTTCATAGGTTTACTGCTCCGTTTCCCACCCAGAATTTTTATGTCTTACTAATGCAACAATGGAAGAAATTATGTTTATTGTATCGCTTATAATTCCTCCTATTGATAAATTAACAATATTGTGTATTATCCACGTTGGAGACAGGTACAATATCTGTGCATAGCGGATTTTCCTGCCGTTTCCTTTCCACATGCAATAAGTCATACCCAAAAGGGCTAAAAAGGGAAGTGCAGAAATAAATATCCCAAACAAATCGCCCTTTAATGTGTAAACGGAAAACGCCATACAAAGAGTATAAAGTGCAACCACAAAATACGGTTTCCATAATTTATCTCTTTTTAAAAACAACAGTGCTCTTATAAAGTTGACGATGTTAAAAAGGGCACCTCCAACTGCACCAATCAATGTAAAATTAACAACGAAAAACAAACTGCCAACGCCTTGCATAACAAACAGTGTTTTGTTGTTTTTAAACTGAAAGGACAAAAGCATAACGATAAGACCCGCAATTCCAAAACCCTGTGCAATAATATCTTTAATATCCATTTATTACACCCTTATTGTTACGCCGTCTTCTCCGTAAGTAATTCTGTCTCCTGCTGATTCGATTTTATCTATGTACTCAAAATATTCTTCTTTTGATTTGAATACAGGCTCAAAATTGTCAATAATTTCTTTCGCTCTTACAGCACCGTCTTTTAAAAGCAGATTAAGCATTGCCACCTGCAATTTTGCTGATTTAACACAGGCACGTTCAGGGTCCGTAATATAATAATCGTCACCGTGTGATCTGCCTGTTCTTCCTCCTGCGTAAGGGTGAATACTTGGGAACAGACAACTCATTTCGCCCATATCGGTACTTCCTGAGCCAAATCTTTCGTATATTTCAAAATGTTCCTCGGGAATAATTAAATCTGCCGCTTCTTTTGTAAGGTTCATTAAATCTCTGTTGTTTACAAGGGGTGCATATCCGGGTGTATCCTCTATATCAATATTTCCGCCCACTGCCAAAGCACCGCTTACAAGTGCTCTGTTAAGTCTTTTATTTGCTTCTAAAATTCCATCAAATGTTCTGCCTCTTACAAAACTTTCCGCAACAACTTTTTCGGGGATTGCATTTACTGCCTCGCCGCCGTGAGTGATAATTGGGTGGAATCTTATAATGTCTTCTTCTTTAAATGTTTCTCTTATTGCATTTGCCGCAGACAAACCCTGTGTAGCCGCATAAACTGCATTGATTCCGTCCCAGGGAGCGCCTCCTGCATGGGCAGACAAACCTTTATATGTAACTTTTTTTGCAATACAGCCCACGCTTCCCTGACTTACAGCGAAATCAGATGATGCGTGTACCATAAACACGATGTCTGCACCGTCAAGATAGCCTCTCCTTAAAAATTCCGTTTTACCGCCAAAATACTTGATTAGTCCCTGTTTTTTCAGTTCTGTTCTGTAGCCGATTTCAATAAGTTCTTCAGCGGGTACTGCACAAAGTTTAATTCTTCCGCTCAATTTATCTAAAACTTCTTTCTCTTTTAGCGCTCCCGCTACACCTAAAAGTGCCGCACACTGTGCGTTATGTCCGCAGGCGTGAACATAGCCCGTTTCTTTGTCACATTCAGGGTGATTGGGGCAGATAAGAGAGTCAAGTTCCGCAAAAATCACAACTTCGGGACCCGGACGACCTGTATCTACTACTGCATAAAAGCCGGGTATATCTCCTGCCATTGTAAGAGAATAGCCCATTTCTTCAAATTTTTCTGCCATATACTGTGATGTTTTAAATTCACGGAATCCTGTTTCGGGATGCTTCCAGATATATCTTTCTGCATCAAGAATAATTTGTCTGTACTTTTCTACTGCATTGTCAATTGATTTCATTTTATTATCTCCCTTTCACGGCATATAATTAATCAATATATTATAACACA
>JAFQVC010000154.1 GCA_017408205.1 Clostridia bacterium
TGTCTATTAAATTCATTTCTTTTGTTTTCTTCCTTTCAGTTACGCTGTAATAACGGTTAATACTTTGGCGGGTTTGTCACCAATTGCTTTCATTCCGTGAGGATATGCTGAATCGTAATAAATTGCATCGCCTTTACTGCATACTATTTCTGTGTCTGCCACTTTAAGTATCATTTCACCCTCTAAAATGTAGTCAAGTTCCTGACCGGGGTGGGTGTTTGTGTGAATCTGGTCATCACCTTCGGGACGGACTGTAACAAGCAGAACCTCTGATTTTTTGCCTGACATTTTGTAGGCAATATTGGTGTAATCGTACTGCTTGCTTCGTTCTATAACTATACCCTCGCCGTTTTTAACAAATGAAAATCTTTTAAGGCGTGGCTCGTTTCCTGTTAAAATAGTAGTTAATTCCACACCTAACTGTGTTGAAATTTCGTAAAGAACGCTTATTGGAATATCGGTGTCCCCTGTTTCGTACTGAGAGTATTCCTCTAAAGTCATATTAAGCATTTTTGAAAATTCGTCCAATGTGTAGCCGACGACTTCCCGAAGTTCCTTTATTCTGTTTGCGACGACTTTAATATTTTCTGACATAGTTTACTCTCCTTTACATAGTTACTTTATTATATAATAACATACTTATTTTAAAAAATAAATACTTAATTTAAAATTTTATTTGATTTTTACCGGAAATTGTAATAAACTATATAGTATGAAAGGGGTATGATTTTTGTGGCACTAAATTTTAACTACAAAATGGCATCGGGTTTTTTAAAGAAAGAAGAACTTGAAAATTTAAAAGGGGCAGTATCAGACGCCCACAAAAAGATAAATGAAAAAACAGGAAGAGGAAGCGACTTTCTGGGCTGGGTTAATCTTCCCGAAAATTACGACAAAGAGGAGTTTGCAAGAATTAAAGCGTGTGCGGAAAAAATCCGCAACCAGTCAGAAGTTTTAATCGTAATAGGTATCGGCGGTTCATACTTAGGTGCAAGAGCGGCAATAGAATTTCTGTCTTCGCCCCTTGCAAACTATACTGCAAAAACAAAGATTTTCTTTGCAGGTAACAGTATCAGTTCTGCGTACTTAAAGGAACTTGTGGATTATGTGGCGGACAAGGATTTCTCTGTTAACGTAATTTCAAAATCAGGCACAACTACAGAGCCCGCAATCGCATTCCGCGTATTCCGTGAAATACTTGAAAAAAGATACGGTAAAGAAGGTGCGAAAGACAGAATTTATGCAACAACAGACAAGGCAAGAGGAGCACTCAAAAAACTTTCCGACGATGAGGGTTACGAAACATTTGTTGTTCCTGACGATGTGGGCGGAAGATTTTCGGTACTTACTGCAGTAGGTCTTTTGCCTATCGCTGTAAGCGGTGCGGATATTGATATGATGCTAAATGGTGCTTTCGACGCTATGAAAGAATATTCTGTTGACGATATGGACAGCAATATGTGCTACCAGTATGCCGCATCACGTTTTTCGATGTTACAGAAGGGCAAAGTTGTTGAAATGTTTGTAAACTACGAGCCCGCCCTTCACTATACTGTGGAGTGGTGGAAACAGTTGTACGGAGAAAGCGAGGGAAAAGACAACAAAGGTATATTCCCCGCAGGTGCAGACTTCTCAACTGATTTACATTCTATGGGACAGTACATTCAGGACGGAAGAAGAATACTTTTCGAAACAGTATTAAGCGTTAAAAATACAAAAGCGGACGTAACAATAGGGGAAGACAAAGACGACCTTGACGGACTTAATTTCCTGGCAGGTAAAACTGTTGACTATGTAAACAAAAAGGCAATGGAAGGTACTGTTCTTGCCCACACAGACGGGGGAGTTCCCAACTTTATAGTAGAGATTGACCGTCTGGACGAGTATCATTTCGGCTACCTTGTATATTTCTTTGAAAAGGCGTGTGCAGTAAGCGGATACCTTCTTGGAGTTAATCCCTTTGACCAGCCCGGCGTTGAGGCATACAAGAAAAATATGTTTGCATTGCTTGGAAAACCGGGTTACGAAGAGGAAAGACAAAAACTTTTGGACAGACTTTCAAAATAATACTTGAAAAATAGCAACATATATAGTACAATAAAATTGTAAGAAAAATAAAAGGAGGTTTTTAAAATGATAAAAGTATTAATGGGCGAAAAGGGCTCAGGCAAAACCAAGCTTTTTATTGAAATGGTAAACAAAGCGTCAGACGTTGAAAACGGTAATGTTGTATGTATTACCAAGGACAACAGACACTTGTTTGATTTGAAATCAAAAGTAAGAATGTCAGATACATCTGATTTTTCAATTAAATCATACGAAGCACTTGCGGGCTTTATAAGCGGTATCGTTTCAAGAGACTATGATATAACTCATATTTTTGTTGACAGTATCACAAAATTGACAGGAATGCCTGTTGCAGAAAGCGACGGTTTCTTTGATGCTTTAAAAGCAATCGCTGATAAATTCAACATTAAATTTACTATTACAATCAGCGCTGACGCAAAAGAAGCAACAGACAAAATCAAAGGTTATCTGGTAGAACTATAGGAGGCAAAAACATGATAGCGTTAGGTTGTGACCACGCTGCAGTAGATTTTAAAAATTCACTTATTGAATTTTTGCAGTCAAAAGGGTATAGTTGCGAAGACGTAGGTACATATACAAACGACAGTTGCAACTATGTGGATTATGCAAAAAAGGTTTGCGAAGCCGTAACTTCAGGTCGTGCAGAAAAAGGTATTCTTATCTGCGGAACGGGAGTAGGTATGGCTATTGCCGCAAACAAACAAAAAGGGATAAGATGCGTAAATGCTTCAGAAGCATTGTCTGCAAAATTGTCCAGAATGCATAACGATACAAATGTTCTTTCTATGGGCGCCAGAATGATTGGTCTTGAAGCAGGTAAGGAAATTACTATGACCTGGTTAAACACTGAATTTGAAGGCGGAAGACATTTGGAAAGAGTACAATGTCTTGAAAAATAATTTTATGGCTACGACAAAAGTCGTAGCCATATTTGCAGGTGATAAAAATGTTTAAAGTGGAATTGACAACCGCACCGCATGATTTCTCTTTTTATCAGCAACAAAAGGGTTATGCAGATGTGGAATTAAAAGGAAAATTTTATATTGAGGACTATGAGCCCACCGCTCTTCCTTATGCAAAGGTGGTTGACGAAAAATCAGGGGTTACGGTAATCGGCTGGACACCCTTTAAAACAGAGGGTGACAACTGCAGTGTTACATTTAAAATTCCTGCAGGTTATTCCTACACAATACATATTTGTATTTTCAGAAAAGACTGGTTTGCGTATCGTTTTTATGAAGATTATATTCACCACATAGGGGTAGGGGATATATTCATCGTTGCAGGACAGTCAAATGCCCAGGGCAACGGTTTCGGCGAGTACGAAAACTTAATCCATAACGGTATATATAATTTTAAATACTGTGAAGAATGGGCACTTGCAGACCACCCCTTAAACTGGCTTGACCGCAGCATTAAATTCGGTCAGGGCATATACGGTCCCCACATTCGTACTGCAAAAGATTTGGTGGCGGAAACGGGTGTTCCCGTTGGCTTTGTTTCCTGTGCTGTGGGCGGAGTTCCCATTAAAAGATGGAACAAGCATTTAGAGGGCGATTTGTATAAAGGTATGCTTTCCTATGTAAAAAAAGCAGGGGGAAAAGTTGCAGGGGTTATATGGTATCAGGGTTGTGACGATGCATTAAAGGAAGAAACAGCAAAAGCATATTACGATAATTTTGCACAGATGGTACAGGATTTCAGAGACGATCTGGGCATTAAAGATTTGCCGTTCTTTACTTATCAACTTAATACTTTACATAATAATGACGGATATACTGATGATAACTTCTCCCTTATGCGTGAACAGCAAAGACGTGCGGCACAAGACTTAAAAAATGTATATATAGTTCCTACTTTCGGTGCATAAAAATCAGATAACGCTCATAACAGCGTTGAGGGGTGTGAGTTAATAGGACGACGTATGGCACGGCTTATTATGTCTGTGCTTTATAAAAAGTACCAAATGCCTGTAATTCCCAATGTTTGTAAAATTACAAAATCGGGGAAAAACAAAATAAAGGTACAGTTCCAGAAGGGTGTAATACTGACTGCAGGGGAACTGCCAAGCGGTACTGTGGAAATTACAGTTTTTGACCAAAAAGGCATTAATAATTACAAAGAATATAAACTTCACAAAAACACAATTACCCTGACGCTGGAAAGAGCGGTAGAGGGAGAGGCAACTGTTCACGGTTGCTACGGCAAAGCACCGTCAGGACTGATACTTCGTGATTTTTCATATAATATGCCTATACTTGGATTTAGCAAGAAGTTATAATTGAATTAAAAGCCATTTCTGTTGAAATGGCTTTTTCTTTTGAAAATCATACTATTTTCCTTATATGTATAGGAATTTTCCATTGAGCATAGTTTTTTCCCTATGCTATAATATGATTGAAATTACAATAATGGGGGTATTTTTGTTGAAAACAGTAAGATTTGGTATTATCGGATGCGGACTTATGGGTAAGGAATTTGCAGGTGCCGTTGGCAGATGGTCTCATCTTGAAGAACTTTGTGCAAAACCCGAAATTATTGCGGTGTGCGATACAAATCCTGCGTCACTTGACTGGTTTTTAAACCGCATAACAACCATTAAATACAAATACACAGATTACAAGGAACTACTGGCAAATGAAGAGATTGATGCAATATATTGTGCTGTTCCCCACGTTTTACATCAGCAGATTTATGTAGATATAATTAATTCAGGCAAACACTTTATGGGTGAAAAACCCTTTGGTATGGATATGGCACAGAATGAAAAAATTATGGAGGCAATAAATAACCATCCCGATTCTGTAATACGCTGTGCAAGTGAGTTTCCTTTTTACCCTGCATGTCAGAAACTTATACAGTATATTAAAGAGGGCAA
>JAFQVC010000155.1 GCA_017408205.1 Clostridia bacterium
AATACGGAGAAAAATGGTGGAAAGAAAAAATCACCTTCTTCTATCCCGGACACATGATGGACATTCCTCAGTGCTTTGGTACAATGGATACTATTGCACCTTATGACAAAATTGAAAAGATTTACTGGGCTATGAAAGAAGCAATTGAAACTAACTTCCCACAGGCGAAATTTATCGCTCACTTCTCACACTGGTACGAATGGGGTTGTATGATTTATGACCGCTTTATCGTTGACGGTGACAAAGTTCCGCAAGATCCTCACGAAGCATTCCGCCTTCACCAGGCAATATGGAACTGCGGCGTAAGAACTGCCCTTGCAAACGGCGGTGTTGTTAACGACCACCACGGCGTAGGTATCAAACTTGGCAGACTTATGAAAGAACAGTACGGTCCTGCAATGCAGGTATTTGAAGGAATTAAAAAACAACTTGACCCGAATGGTATTATGAATCCGTTCAAACTTGGACTATAAGGAGGGAACAATAATGCAATTTACACAAAAATCAAAAGAACATATAGACAGTTGCCGTTTCTGCTGGATGTGCCATCACGTATGCCCTATCGGAAACGCTACAGGACTTGAAAGAAATACTGCAAGAGCAAGAGCCCTTGGGTTATCTTTAGTTGCCCGTGACGCTATCCAATACAGTGAAGATATTATAAATAACGTATATGAATGTACCCTTTGCGGAGGTTGTATGACGGACTGCGTAACAGGTTGGGACCCCGTTATGTTTACAAAAGAAGCACGTCTTGGCGCAGCATTAGACGGTAAACTTCCCGAATACGTACTTACAATGATTAACAACCTAAACGAAAAAGGTAACATTTACGGCGCAGACAAAAACCCCAACATTCCTGTTTTTGAAGATAAAGACACCTTATTCTTCTTAGGTGAAGACACAAGAGCAAAGGGCTGCGCAAAGAATGCCGTAGAACTTCTAAAAAAAGCAGGTGTAAGTTTTGCACTTTTGGAGAACGAGCCAAACAGCGGTGCATCTATGAACTTTTTAGTAGGTGCTGTTGCTGAAACAAAAGAAATGATGGAACAGTGCGCCAAAGTTCTTTCAAACTACAAGACAGTTATTTGCTACGACCCATACGATGCAGACGTAATGCTTCGTGAATACAAAGAGTGGGGTATTGAAGTAAAAGCAGAAATCAAAACTTTCACATCATTTGTAGCAGAACTTATTAAAAACGGTGCATTAAAGGTTAAAAACAGCGGAAAATCATATACTCCCCAAGACAATCCTTACCTTGCACGTGATTTGGAAGAAACACAGCCAATCCGTGATATATTGTCTGCTTGCGGTACAGTAAATGAAATGCTTTTAAATAAAGAGCACACAGTTTTAGCAGGTCAACTTATTATGGGCGAATATATGGATGATGTAATTTTAAAAGTTGCAGATGCAAGATGGACTAATGCAAAAAATATGGATGTTAAAACTCTGGTTACAGAAAGCACCGCAGAATACGAGTATTTATTAAGAACAAAACCCGAAGACATTGAACTTAAAAAAGTTGAGGAGGTTGTTTTAGAGTGCTTGTAAGTTTAAAAACAGTAATTGATATGGCAGAAAAAGGCAACTTTGCAATTCCTGCATTTAACGTGTATAATATAGAAACAGTGATGGGTGTTATAAAAGCGGCTGAAGAAGAGAGAGCACCTGTTATTATTCAGATTTATCCACGTCTTATACTTGAAGAAGTTGGTTACTACCTTTGCCCTGCTATCGTTGCGGCGGCAAGAAAAGCAACGGTTCCCGTGTGCTTCCATTTAGACCACGGTCCTTCAGAAATTGCAGTTCAAAGAGCACTTCGCTGGGGTGCAACAGGCATAATGTATGACGGCTCCGTTCATCCTCTTAAAGAAAATATCGAAAACACAAAGCACATTGTTGATATATGCGAGGCAGTTGACGTTCCCGTTGAAGGTGAACTTGGTCATATAGGAAGCGTAAATGACGACGCCATGGATGAATTTACAAGTCCCGAAGAAGCAGCAGAGTTTGTAAAGAAAACAAACGTATGCTGTCTTGCAGTTTTGATTGGTAACGCACACGGTCATTACAAAAAGACTCCGAAACTTGACATTGAAAGAGTAAAAGCAATAAGAGAAGCAACAGGTGGCACTCCACTTGTTCTTCACGGCGGTTCAGGTATTCCTGACGGCCAGGTAAAAGCGGCAATTAAAGCAGGTATCAGAAAAATGAACATAGGAACTGATGTGTGCTGCGCTTTTGCACAAGGTACAAAAGAAACACTTGACGACCCGAACAGAAGTCTTGCAGTTGACCTGTTTATGAAACACCCAATTGAAACTGTTAAAAAACTTGCAATTGAAAAAATAAGATTAGTTGAAGCAAACGGAAAGGCGTAATTTATGGCTAAGATAGTTGGAATAGGTGCAAATGTATTTGACACACTATACACAGTTGAAAGTTATCCTGCTGAAGATACAAAAATGCGTGCAAATTCTGTAAAAGAGTGCGGGGGAGGACCCTGTGCAACGGGGCTTGTTGCCGCATCAAAATTAGGCGCAGACTGTGCTTTCATAGGAAACTATACCAATGACAGTGCAGGAACATTTCTGACACAGGATTTTCTGAAATACGGTGTAAGTACAGATTATATGACACTTAAAGAGGGCTACAGTTCTTTCTGCTCTGTTTTGTGGCTTGCAAAAGACAGTGCCTCAAGGACCTGCGTATTTTACAAAGGCAATGTTCCGCCCACAGAAATTGACGAAACTTCTGCCAAAGCAATTGCAGATGCCGAAATTTTAATGGTTGACGGAAATGACATAGATGCAGCAATAAAAGGCACAAAGATTGCAAGAGAAAATGGAACAAAAGTTCTTTATGATGCAGGGGGCTTATATGAGGGTGTGGAAAACTTACTGTCCTACACTGATATTTTAATCCCGTCGGAAGAGTTTGCAATTGGCCACACAAAAGAAGATACCGCAGAAAAAGCCGCAATAAAACTTATGGAAATGTATAACCCCGAAATAGTGGTTGTAACCCAGGGTAAAAAGGGCGGTATTATATACGACGGCAAGGAAGTTTTGCACTATCCTGCATTTTTGGTGGATGCGGTGGATTCAAACGGCTCAGGAGACGTATTTCACGGAGCATTTGCATTCTCAGTCACAAAAGGTTATAATTATTATAAATGCTGTGTGTTTTCAAGCGCAGCATCTGCTTTAAAGTGCACAAAAATCGGTGCAAGAGAAAGCGTACCGACATTTGATGAAACCATTGAATTTTTAAAGGAGCGTGGAATAGATGAATTTGAAAAAGACCTGGACTAAAAACTACGGTAAATCACAGATAATTACAAAAGAAAACAGCACTTGCAAAAATGTTGAAATTGATATGTTAAAATTTGCCGACGGCGATACAAAAACATATATTGAACAGGACAAAGAATTCGGTATTTTGATTTTGTGCGGAAAATGTACCGTGTATGGCGACAACTTCAAATATGAGAATATAGGTGAACGCCAAACTGTATTTGACGGTAATGCAACCTGTGTTTATGTTCCAAGAAACACTAAGTTTACAATCGTGGCTGTAGGCGAAGTGCAGATTGCAGTTTGCAAATGCCCGTCAACAAATGACCACCAGCCAAGACTTATAAGACCGTCAGATGTTGTTGAAAAGGATATGGGTAAACCGGGCTGGACAAGACACGCTATGTTTATTTTAGACGAAAGAATTGAAGCAGACCAGATTTATATCGGTGAATGTTTTGTAGAGGGCGGACAATGGGCAAGTTTCCCTCCTCACAAGCACGACGATTCCAATATGCCGACCGAAGCCAACACAGAAGAAATATATTACTATGAATTTGAAAAACCACAGGGCTTCGGAATTCAGAAAGTATATACATTAGAGGGCGACATTGACGAAACTTACACAGTAAAAACAGGGGACTTTATTGAAATTCCAAGAGGTTATCATCCCTTCCATACTGCTCCCGGTTACAAAAACTATTATTTGTGGATAATGGCAGGTCCCGTAAGAGGTTTTTATATGACAACAGACCCAGACCACAAATGGCTTAATAACTAAATTATCATTGGTGAGGTAAAAAATGCTAACAAAAGTGGAAAACATAAATTTTAAAACTGTGGATAATGAGTGGGATGTATATTTCGATATGGCACTTGTTATGCTTGAAGAAATTATGAAAAATAACGCCAAAGGGAAAAGAACAGTTATGATTGTTCCCGTTGGTCCTACCCAGCAATATCCTATTTTAGCAAGACTTGTAAATCAACTGAAGGTTTCTTTGAAGAATGTATGGTTTTTCAATATGGACGAATATCTTGTAACTCCTGACAAGGCAATAAGTTACGATGACCCCATAAGTTTTCATTACCGTATGAACAAAGAGTTCTATGAACTTGTGGACGCCGACCTTATAATGCCTGAAAATCAGAGGCTTTTCCCTGAACCGGGAAAAGAACAGGAGTATGACAAACTAATCGAAGACCTTGGAGGAGCCGACCTTTGCCTTGGCGGTCTTGGTATAAACGGCCACCTTGCTTTTAACGAACCGCCGGAGCCGGGTGAAAGCGTTACTCCCAACGAGTTTGCAGAATTAGGCACAAGAATTCTACCCATTTCAAGAGAAACAAAAACCATAAATGCCTACGGATATCAAAGAGGTGACTTAAGAGGGATGCCCGAGTGGTGCATTACTGTCGGTATGAAGCAGATATTGGCATCAAAACGCGTATATATTGCCCTTAACAGACCGTGGCAACACGGCATATTAAAGCACGTTCTTTTTGATAAAGTCCAGGCAGAAATTCCCGCAAGTCTTTTAAAGCAACACAGTGATGTATGTTTTTGTGCATACAAAGAACTTGCAGATGATTTATTTTAAAGGTGAGAATTATGAAATACTTATTGGGAATAGACTTTGGCGGCGGCGCTTCTAAAGCCACACTTCTTTGCGAAAACGGCGAAATTGCTGCAACTGCTACATACGAATACGAAACATACTATCCAGAAAACGGATATGCAGAGCAAAACCCCTATGACTGGTATGTTGCAACAAAAGAAAACATCAAAGCCGTACTTTCAAAAAGTAAAATAGACCCAGAAAAAATCAAAGCAGTTTGCTTAGATGCCGCAACACATACGGCAGTAATAATGGACAAAAACTTTAATGTTTTAAGACCTGCCATTTACTGGACAGACACCAGAACCAAAAAAGAGGTTGCATTTTTAAACGAAAATTACAAAGACCTTATTGTAAAGCAGGTATTACACGAGCCGGGTACAATATGGACCTTACCGCAACTTATGTGGATTAAAGAAAACGAGCCCGAAATATGGCAAAAAACAGAAAAAATATGCTTTGCAAAGGATTATGTAAGACACCTTTTAACAGGGGACTATGTTACAGACTATATTGAAGCAGAGGGAAGTATGCTTTTTGACTACAACAATCAATGCTGGTCAAAGGAACTTTGCGATATTATTGCCTTTCCCGTGACCTCTCTTCCTCCTCTGGTAAAGCCAACAGATATTGTGGGAGGTATAACAAAAGAGGCAAGTATTGATACAGGTCTTGCGGAGGGTACTCCCGTACTTTGCGGAAGTACAGATACAGTTATGGAGGTTTTTGCGGCAGGGGGCATAAAGAAAAATGCCATCACAATCAAACTTGCAACTGCAGGCAGAATTTGTGTGATTACCGACAAACCGTATCCCGATAAAAATCTTATCAATTACTCTCATTTTATTGATAATCTGTGGTATCCCGGTACTGCAACAAAGGCGTGTGCCTCATCATACAGATGGTTTCGTGACACATTCGGGGAAGATTACAAAGCCCTTGACAGCGAGGCAGAAAATATTCCCGTAGGCAGTGAAGGTCTTATATATCACCCCTATTTAAACGGAGAACTTACTCCTTACCAGAACCCCAACCTGTGCGGAAGTTTTACAGGAATAAGAGCATACCATACAAAAGGCCATTTCGCCAGAAGCGTAATGGAAGGCGTATG
>JAFQVC010000156.1 GCA_017408205.1 Clostridia bacterium
ATGTCAAAACAGGTTAGCATCGTTGACAGTCTTGGAAGTAAAAGAATAATTAAGACTTATCTTAACAACGCGGCCGACGTTTTGGAACAGCAGGGAATTTGCCTGAACGAAGGAGACGAGGTTTCACCGTCAAAAGACGAACTGTTAGTTGACGGCGATGTAATTACAATCTCCCGTGCCAAAAAAATCACGCTTGTAGATGGCATTAATTCCTTTGAAAAACTAACCGGTAAGAAAACTGTTGGGGAAGTATTCGAGCAGTTTGCCGGGGACACAAAAAAAGGCACAGTATTAAATTATGAAATGGACGACGAAGTTTGTGAAGGTATGGTAATTGAAATTGCTTACCTTGAAGAAGAAATCGTGTCCGTTGAAACAGAAGTTGATTTTGCTACAGAAAAAATAGCAACGTCTGCTATTCCTGCAGGAACTACTACAGTTAAGCAGGAGGGTAAAAAAGGTCTTACAAACGACCGTTACAAAGTTTATTACGAAAACGGAAAAGAGGTTGCACGAGAACTCGTGGAACGTACTGTCGTAAGAGAATCAGTCAAAGAAGTTGTTGAATACGGCGTACAGACAACACAGGGTGCACTTGCATATCACAAAGGCGGTTCTGTGGTGTCACGTTCAGGCGGTGAATTCAGATACAAAACGTATATTGACTGTGTAGCAACTGCTTATGATCTAAGTTATGAGAGTTGCGGTAAAAATCCCGGTGACAGGGGTTACGGTATCACTGCTTCAGGTATGAAAGCGGGCTACGGTGTTATTGCGGTTGACAGAAATGTAATTCCTCTTGGCACAAAATTGTATATTGAAGCGGTTGACGGTTCGTGGGTTTACGGTAATGCGGTAGCAGGAGATACGGGCGGTGCAATCAAGGGTAACAGAATTGACCTGTTCTTTAATACAAGACAGGAATGTATAAACTTTGGCAGAAGAACTGCAAGAGTTTATATACTTGAATAGTAAGGGGCGTAAAAAAAGCCCAGACCGCAAAAAGGCAGGGATAAAAATAACCCCTGTAAGATAACGGTAATAACTTTATAATTTGTTATTGTATATGTTGAAAAAGGTCTTTCCATAGACCTTTTTCTTTTATTTGTTGCCTTTTTTGCTATAAACAAACCTCGCCACTCGATGTACCTTTGTACACCTTCGGGTGCCCCAAATCAAGACAAATGTCTTGATTTGGCTCAGTTTGTTCATTCTGCATCTTTTTTTCCATCCCCTATTTTACATCTTTTTTATATATTGACTTTTTTACAGTTTTGTGCGAAACTGTATGTAGGAGTGGTAGTATGAAAAAAGTTATTTCAATATTTCTGTCATTAATAATAATTCTTGGGTGTATTGGTTTTACTGTATTTGCAGATGAGGAAACACCCATTGTTATCGTGCCCGGATTTATGGGCAGCAAATTATATCTTGACAGTGATTTTGATGACAGAGTTTTCGGTGAAAACGGAGACGTAAATGAATTTTCAAAATTAGATGCAAATAGACTGCTCGTAAAAGAACCGATAAATTTACAAAAAGCCGCAGAATACGGTGCAGGGAACAAGTACAAAGCCCTTGCAAGTGTGCTTTGCGACACATACCCCAAAAGAAAAGTATATTTTTTCTCTTATGATTTTACGAAAAACGCTCAAAGCGGTGCGGCTTTATTAAACGAGTTTTTAAAGACGCAATCAAAAGTTATACTGATATGCCACAGTTACGGTGGTCTTGTAGCGTCAAGTTATTTTAACACCTACGGAACTTCCAAAGTTGAAAAGGTTATCTGCATCGGTGTACCCTTTGAGGGCACCGTTTATGCACAGATGGCAACAGATTTGGGTTTTATTGACGGAAAGGCAGTAAGCCAGCTTATGCCCACGGACAATTACTTAAAAGAAGTTTACGGAAAGGATTATGTTAAAAACTGGGTTTCAGACCAGAACTTTTTATACAAAGACGGTGTTCCCGTTATGTCGGGAATGGACAATGTGTATTACATAATGGGCGGTGG
>JAFQVC010000157.1 GCA_017408205.1 Clostridia bacterium
ACGAACACTTGTCAATAGTTTTTTATTAATTTCCGTAAATTCCCGCCCTGTCGTTAATAACAAGAATTTTAATCATTGTATCATTAAGACCAAGATTGCCTTTTTCGTCACCTTTTAAGTAGCCTTTGGCCATTAATTTCTGCACAGTTGCCCGTGACCAGTCAGGGCAGTCATTAACCTTATTATATGTCTTTTCCATAGTTTCACCTCGCTTTTTTTTGTTTTTCATTTCATTAAGTGGAAAATAAGTTCCGGGGCACACAGACCCGCCAAAATATTTGTGTCCCTCTACCTTTTTGGCATTGGGCAGTATTTTTTGCAAATAGGAAATAAGTTCCACTCCGCTGTTGTACTGCCTGTCAGGCATAGATACTTTTGCGGAATGATAGTCGCCCTGAAAGCCGATGCTTATTATGTGGCTGTTGTGATTTGCCACACCTGCTCCCACATTTAACCCTCTGCCTTTATAAATTGTGCCGTCAAAAGTTATAAAATAATTGTAGCCGATTGCAGTCCAGCCGTTATTTATGTGCCACCTTTCAACATCTTTCACTCCTGCAGTTTTATGTGCCATGTGATGCAAAACTATGGTGTCAACTTTCCCTTTGTTTATGGGAGTAAGGGCACCTTTTATTATCTGGTTTGGAATATTTATTATCTTCATTTTTTCACCTCCTCTGACTTTAAAATAACATAATAAAAACGACAGTGCGCGACAAGTTTGTTAAATTTTTGTGTCAGCCATTGATTATTGATTGAATTTTTGTTATTATAATAAAAAAGGGGGAATTAAAATGAAAAAAATTATTTCACTTATTTTAGCGGTATGTATGCTTTTAACAGTTGCATACGCTGCAGATACACAGGGCCACTGGGCAACAGAAGAAATCAAATGGGCAAAAGAGATGGGCGTGATGAACGGTTATCCCGACGGTACATTTAAGCCCGACGATTTCATTACCCGTGCAGAAGCATTAAAAACAGTTACTGTTTTATTTAACGTAACAAGCGAAGAAAAAACATTTGACGATGTAAAAGAAACAGACTGGCATTATACATACATAAAAGACGGGCACAGCGTTATGCCTCCCATTTCGGGAAACACTTTTAATCCCGATAAAGAAATCACAAGACAGGATGCAATCTATGCAATTGTAAAAGCAAAATTCGGCGAAGTTTCTTCGGACGAAAGCGTTATTACTTACAAAGACGCCTACAAAATTGCTGACTATGCAAAAACTGCAATCGCATTTGCGAAGGAAAAAGAAATTGCAATTGGTTACGAAGACGGCACAATAAGACCTGACATTCCTCTTACAAGAGCAGAATTTGCAAAACTTCTAAAAGTATCTTATGAAACAGTTGTTGAAGAAGAACTACCACAACCCGAAGTTCCGGAAGTTGAAGAAGAAAAAGTGTTGGTAAGTAACTTTATTCCCGTATCATCAGTTTCTCTTTCAATAAACGATAATGGAAATGAAGTCATGAAGATTGACGGAATTAAAACTGAAAAAGACGTAACATTCCTTTCAACAGAAAGTTTTGACACGGAAGTAAAAAGAGGGGACACAATTATCCCAGTTTTCAACAATAAAAACTTTGTTAAATCAGTAAAAATTCTTGCAACATGTGACGGAAGCACGGTTAACTTCGGTACAGAATATATGACAGAAGTTAACACTACCAGCAACAAGTCAAAATACTATTTCGGTGAAATAGAAAATATAGAAAGAAATATGGTTACATTAAAAGACAACGCTAAATCGGTTGGCTCTTTCGCTCTTGATTTCGTAGCAAAAGGTGATGCGGAAACATATTTCTACTACACAGGTGCAAACCAGAGAAACAACCTTTATATAGACGATAAAGAAGCGTTGGAATTTGAAGACGGAAACATATACCTTGGTTCCGACCAGGTTACAACTGCATTTGTTGTAGCCCGTGAAATAGACGGAGAATTAACAGAAATGACTATTTATGTAATCAAATAATATGAACTGTAATATATGCCCGAGAAACTGCAATGTTGACAGAGACAGTACCACAGGGTTTTGCAAATCAACAAACACGGTTAAAGTTGCAAGAGCGGCTCTTCACTTGTGGGAGGAGCCCTGTATAAGCGGTACAAAGGGAAGCGGAACGGTGTTTTTTTCAGGATGCAATTTAAGATGTTGCTACTGCCAGAACGAAAAAATAAGTCATAACCTTTTCGGCAAAGAAATCACCGCAAAAGAACTGGCAGATATATTTATTAATCTGCAGGAAAACAAGGCACATAATATTAACCTTGTTACTCCCTCTCACTATCTTTTGCAGATAACAAAAGCGTTAGAACTTGTAAAAGATAAACTGCATATCCCTGTTGTTTATAACTGCGGAGGGTATGAGAAAGTAAGTTCATTAAAGTACGCCGAAAAATACGTTGACGTATATCTGACAGACATTAAATATTTTGACAATGAACTGGCAGAAAAATACAGTAACGCAAAGGATTATTTTGAAACTGCAATTTCCGCCCTTGACGAAATGCTTATGCAAAAA
>JAFQVC010000158.1 GCA_017408205.1 Clostridia bacterium
GGAATTGTTTAATCTGGTCAGAAGTTCTTTGATTTTAATATCAGATGGTCCTATGCCGTCCATAGGGGAAATTGCACCGTGAAGTATATGATACATACCGTGATATTCGTGAGTCTTTTCAATTAAAAGCGCATCTTTTGGCGTCTCTATTACGCATATAATGCTTTTGTCACGGGTATCGTCACTGCACATATCGCATATGTCCTTGTCAGTTATATTCTGGCACACCTGACAGTACTTAATTGTTTCTTTTGCATCAGTTAATGCTTTTGCAAAGTCTTCGGCGTACTGTTTCGGTGAGTTTAAGATATAAAATGCAAGGCGTTGTGCGGTTTTGTGACCTATGCCGGGCAACGCTTCAAACTGTTCTATTAAATTTGCCAACGGTGGAATATACTCATTCATTAAAACAACCCGGGAATGTTAAATCCCCCTGTAACCTTTTCAATATTTTTTGCAGAAATCTGATTTATTTGAGAAATTGCATCGTTAACTGCAGTTATAATTAAATCTTCAAGCATTTCGACATCATCGGGGTCGCACGCTTCGGGTTTGATTTTAACTGATGTAAGTTTATGAGCGCCTGACATTGTAACGGTAATAGCACCGCCGCCTGCAGTTGCTTCAACTGTTGAATTTTCAAGTTCTTCCTGTTGTTTCTGCATTTCCTGTTGCATTTTCTGTGCCTGTTTTAACATATTGTTCATATTGGGCATACCGCCCATTCCGTTGAATTTACCTTTAGCCATCTTGTTCTGTACCTTCCTTTTCTATAATTTCTATATTGTCAAACTTACTTGCATTATTTAAAAGTGTCTGGAAAGGGTCCACTGCGATTTTTTCTTCTTCGGCACCCTTATATGTTATTCTGACTTTTGTTTCCAGAAAAGTTTCCAAATCTTTTATAAATACGGGGTTGTTTGCTATCGCCATATCTTCACTGTTTTCACACACAACCAGTGTTGTTTCGTTTTGCTTTACAAATTCTACATTGTCACCTAAAAGAGACAAATACGGATACTGTGCATAAAGTTTCTTTCTTAACTTGCTGCTGTCCGGTATTTGCTTTTCTTCGGGCGGAACAGGAGTTGGCTCTGTAAATACAGGAGTTTCCTCAATAACAGGTTTCGTAATTTCCACCTTTGGAGTTTCAATGGGTTTTGGCGGTGCAACATTTACTGTTCCTACATTCTCAAGACGTGCTATCCTTGAAGCAAAAGCGTCAGAGGAACTGTCTGTCTCGGGAAAACAAAGTTTAACAAATGACGATTCCAAAACTGCCCTTGGACTTGTTGATGTTTTCATAGAATATATTGCAGTTGACAAAAGATTGATTGCATGAACAATGTTTTCTTTTGAAATCTGTTTTGCAATATCACTTTCCGCCTTAATTGTCTCTTCGGTTTTGTCAAGAATGATTTCGGGATTATCTGCAAATTTGCACACAAGAAGTTCCCTTATAAACATAAGCAGTTCTTCTGCAACGCTTGTTGTTTCTTTTCCCGAAATCAACACATCATTTAAAATGTTAAGTGCTTTTGAAATATCACCGCTAAACAGTGATGCGGTCATCTCGGTTAAGAATGTTTTACCGACCGAGCCCGTTACGTTCTCGATATCCGTTACCGTAATTTCGCCCTTTATACCTGCACAAAGGTCAAGGATACTTAAAGCGTCACGCATTGAGCCGTCACCAAGTTCTGCAACAAGACGTATAGCATCATTGGTAATTTCGATATTATCTTTTCTTGTAATTTCTGAAATTCTGCCGGCAATATTGTGAACAGAAATTCGTCTTAAATCAAATCTCTGGCATCGTGACTGAATTGTGGCAGGAATTTTATGGGGTTCTGTTGTTGCGAGAATAAACAAAACGTGTGCGGGCGGTTCTTCCAGAGTTTTTAAAAGTGCATTAAAAGCACCCGGTGAAAGCATATGTACTTCGTCAATAATATAAACTTTATACCTGACTGATGCAGGCGTATAAAGTACATCGTCACGAAGTTCTCTTATATTGTCAACACCGTTGTTTGATGCGGCGTCAATTTCAATTACGTCCATACATGCGTTGTTTAAAATACTGTTACACGCGTCACAACTGTTGCAGGGGTTACCGTCCGGCAATGGCTTTTCACAGTTAACTGCTCTGCTTAAAATTTTAGCCATAGTGGTTTTTCCCGTGCCTCTTGTTCCGCAAAACAGATATGCGTGAGCAAGTTTATTTGAAACAAGTTCGTTTTTTAATGTTTCTGTAATATGTTTCTGACCTACCACGTCTTCAAAAACGGTTGGTCGCCATTTGCGGTATATTGCTTGGTAAGCCATAATTGTTACTCCTATCATATAAAAATACCGTACGGCTTAAAATCGAAAAGCCATATCATTGCGAATTCAGCAGTAAACGCTCAAAACCGGCACTCCTGCGGCACACGAAAGACATTCTGCTTATCGCTGCTTCATCACTGACCTGACGAGGTTCACAGCACTTTGTTGCACAGGACCGACTTCTCAACACGCTTAGATGCTGCTCAACAAAAATATGAACA
>JAFQVC010000159.1 GCA_017408205.1 Clostridia bacterium
AATATGTTCAAGCAGCATTACACAAGCCCTGAACATACTGCATGGGTCAGCATATTTTGCTCTGCCCTCTGTTACCATTCTTGGTGCGCTGCCGTGAATTGCTTCAAACATGGCATATCTTTTACCGATATTAGCACTTCCTGCAGTACCTACACCGCCCTGGAATTCCGCTGCTTCGTCAGTTAAAATATCACCGTAAAGATTAGGTAACACCAAAACCTTGAACTCTGTTCTTCTTTTGGGGTCAACCAATTTTGCCGTCATAATATCTATATACCAGTCATCAAGAGCAATTTCAGGATAATCTTTTGCAACTTCCTTACAAATATTTAAAAACTTACCGTCAGTTGTTTTAATTACATTTGCTTTTGTAACTGCAGTCACTCTTGTTTTACCAGTCTTTTTAGCATATTCAAAAGCGGCTCTTGCTATTCTTTCTGACCCTTCTGTTGTTGTAACACAAAAATCAACCGCCAAATCGTCGTTAACGTGAATACCGTTAGAACCAACTGCATAAGAGCCCTCTGTATTTTCTCTGTAAAAAGTCCAGTCAATGCCCTGTTCAGGAACTTTAACAGGTCTTACGTTTGCAAACAAGTCAAGTTCTTTTCTCATTGCAACGTTGGCGCTTTCGATATTTGGCCACGGGTCACCTGCTCTTGGAGTGGTTGTAGGACCTTTTAAAATAACGTGGCATTTTTTAAGTTCTTCTAAAACGTCGTCGGGAATTGCTTTACCGCAGGCTGCTCTGTTTTCAATTGTACAACCGTCAATTTCTTTAAATTCTACTGGCTTGCCATCAAGTAAAAATTTAAGAATTTTTTCTGCTTCAGCAGTAATGTAAGGACCAATTCCGTCACCGCCTACAACACCGATTATAATTTTATCAAGAGATTTGTAATCAATAAACTCTTTTGTCTGGTTGATTTTTTCAACTCTTTTCAACTGTGCTTCCAAAACCTTACCGAATTTTTCTTTTGCTTCTTCAATAATTTTGTTCATATTACTTCTCCTCACTGTTTAGTCTTGTAAAGTTTAATAATCCACCTGCTAAAATAATGCTTCTTTGTCTTTCTGACAAACTTATATTAACAGCAATATCTTTACCGTTGGTTACGTTTTTAACAACAATTTCGCCGTTGTTTTTGATTATTTCTGCAATGTCAGGGATTTCCAGATTATCACCCTGAGAAATTAAGTCATAGTCATTCTCATTTTTAAATGTTAATGGTAAAATACCGTTGTTTATAAGGTTTGCCATGTGTATTCTTGCAAAAGATTTAGCAACTACTGCCTTAATTCCAAGATACAAAGGAACTAATGCGGCGTGTTCTCTTGACGAGCCCTGACCGTAGTTTGAACCTGCTATAATAAATCCGCCGTTCTTTTCTTTTGCACGGGCAGGAAATTCCGGGTCGCAGGGTGCCAAGCAGTACTCGGACAAATAAGGAATATTTGAACGGAACGGCAATAATTTAGCATTAGACGGCATAATGTGGTCAGTTGTAATGTTGTCCTCAACCTTAATTAACGCCTCACCTGTTAAATTGTCAGCCAACGGAACATTAACGGGGAATTCTTTTATGTTAGGACCTCTTACCACCTCTACATCATCATAAGATGGCGCAGGAGCCACTACCATATTGTCATTTACAAAGAACTTTTTGGGCATTTTGGGGTTTGGTGCTTTACCAAAAGTTCTGGGGTCTGTAAGTTCACCCATAATTGCACTTACAGCCGCAACTTCGGGACTTACAAGATAAATTTTAGCAGAACTTGTACCGCTTCTGTTTTCAAAATTTCTGTTATTTGTTCTTAATGATATTGCATCTGTTTTTGGTGCCTGTCCCATACCGATACACGGCCCACATGCACATTCTAAAATTCTTGCACCAGCATTAATCATATCAGCAAGTGCTCCGTTTTCCGCAAGCATATTAAGTACCTGTTTTGAACCTGGACCTATAACAAGGCTTACGTCAGGATGAACAGTTTTTCCCTTTAATATTGCCGCAACTTTCATCATATCGGCGTAAGATGAGTTTGTGCAACTGCCAATAAACACCTGGTCAACCTTGATTGCACCGATATTTTCAACTGTGTCAACAATATCAGGCATATGTGGTTTTGCAGCCAGCGGAACAAGTTTATTTAAATCAACTGTAATTTCATCGTCATAAACTGCATCGGCATCAGGAAGAAGTTCTACCCAGTCTTCCACACGTCCCTGGGCTTTTAAAAATTCCTTTGTAATGTTATCACTTGGGAAAATTGATGTAGTAGCACCAAGTTCTGCACCCATATTTGTAATGGTAGCACGTTCAGGAACAGACAAGGTTTTAACACCTTCGCCGCAGTACTCAATAATGTAACCTACTCCGCCTTTAACGGTTAACTGACGAAGAACTTCTAAAATTATATCTTTCGCTGAAACCCAGGGCTGTAATTTACCAACAAGGTTAACTTTTTTTACTTTAGGCATAGTTAAATAGTATGCACCGCCACCCATAGCAACAGCAACATCAAGTCCACCGGCACCTATGGCAAGCATACCGATACCGCCTCCTGTAGGAGTGTGACTGTCAGAACCAAGAAGTGTTTTCCCGGGAATACCGAATCTTTCTAACTGTACCTGATGGCAAATACCATTACCCGGTCTTGAAAAATAAATGCCGTGTTTTGAAGTAACAGTCTGTATGTACTTGTGGTCGTCGGCATTTTCGAAACCCGCCTGTAATGTATTATGGTCAATATATGCAACTGACTTTTCAGTTTTAACTCTTGGAATGCCTATTGCTTCAAACTGCAGATACGCCATTGTACCTGTAGAGTCCTGAGTTAATGTCTGGTCAATTTTAATAGAAATCTCACTACCTGCTTTAAGTTCACCTGTAACAAGATGAGATTTAATTACTTTTTGTGCTAAATTTAAACCCACTGATAATTCCTCCATATTCTTAAAATTACAATTTATTTTATAATATATGTACGTATCGTGTCAATATCATTTGACATAATTCCGCATAATAAAATATTATTTTACAAATCAAAAGTTGTCCACATTGTAAAACCTTGTATTTGCAAGTTATTAACAGTTTTGTTAACATTATCAACAGGTAATGTTAACAATTTTAGTTTACATAATGTCTTTGGTAGCAACTGCATTAAGTTCGCTTCCTGCAAATTCTCCCTTTAGAAATGAAAAATAACCACGAGCCCCAATCATTGCAGCATTATCAGTGCAAAGAGATATGGGCGGATATACAAAACGCATATTTTCCTTTTTTGCATACATATTTACAAGTTCTCTCAACTTGCTGTTAGCAGCAACCCCACCTGCAAGTGCTACGGTATTTATGCCGTATTCTTTTGCACAACTTACAAGACGGGAAGCCAGTACGTCGCACACACAATGCTGGAAAGAAGCGGCAATATCGTTTTTGGGCACTTTCTCCCCCTTTTGCTCCATCTTATGAATAGTGTTAATTACTGCAGTTTTTACACCGCTGAAACTAAAATCACTGTTTTCGGAGAATGATACTTTAGGAAAAGTAAACACATTATGGTCACCGTTTTCCGCCGCTTTTTGTATAGCAGGACCACCGGGATAACCTAAGCCCAAAACTCTTGAAATCTTATCAAATGCTTCGCCTGCGGCATCATCTCTTGTTCTTGCAACAGTGTCAAACTTGTCATAGTCAGAAACTTGTACAATAGTGGAATGTCCGCCCGACGCCACAAGACACATAAAAGGCGGTTTAAGGTCGGGAGTTGCAAGAAAGTTAGCGCAAATATGTCCCTGTATATGATGCACAGGAACAAGTGGTATATTAAGTGCCGATGCAAGGGCTTTTGCATAATTAACCCCGACTAATAATGCGCCCACAAGACCCGGGGCATAAGTAACTGCAATAGCGTCAATATCTTTAAAAGTCAAACCTGCTTCATTAAGGGCACCGTCAACAACACCGGAAATGCTTTCAATATGCATTCTTGATGCAATTTCAGGCACAACTCCGCCGTAGATTTTATGTGTATCAATCTGGGTAGATATAAAATTTGATTTAATTATAAATTCCTTGTCAAAAGAAACCACACTTGCGGCAGTTTCGTCACAAGAACTTTCAATTGCTAAAATGTTATGCAATACGTACACCTCTAATCTTAATTTAACTTATATTTTAACATAAAAATAAAAATATTTCAATGAAACATTGAAATATTTTTACAGATATTTAAAACTTTCTCCAGGTTTCACGTCTGAACAGTACAAGCAACGGAAAAATCTCCAGACGTCCTGCTAACATATCAAACATAAGAACAATTTTGCTGAATGCACTAAAATGAGCAAAATTCCCCGCAGGGCCAACTAATTCAAGACCTGGTCCTATATTATTAAGTGCAGATACTATCGCAGTAAAGTTTGTAGTAAAATCATAACCGTCAACTGAAATTAAAACAACTGACAAAGCAAGAATAAACAAGTAAGCCATAACGAAAACGTTCACCGAACGAACAACCTCGTGAGCAACAGTTTTGTCATTTAAGGTAACTTTTCCTACTCTGTTGGGGTGTATAAATTGCTTTATTTCTTTTTTTACAGTTCTCCATATAATAAGAATTCTGGAGACTTTAATACCTCCGCCCGTACTTCCTGCACAGGCGCCGATAAACATCAGCAAAACAAGAACTGTACGTGAAACCATATTCCAGTTATTGAAATCGGCAGTTGCATAACCTGTTGTAGTTATAACCGCTCCAACCTGGAAAAAAGCATAACGCAGGTTGTCCCATATTACAGGAATTCTGTCACGCATATCAAACATAATTATTAATACCGCACAGGCAATAATAATTAGATAAGCACGAACTTCTTCCATAGAAAAGGCTTTTTTAGGTTTTCTGATAAGCAACAAAAAATAAAAGGTAAAGTTGATACCGTATAAAACCATAAAAATACCTATAACCCATTGAATATAAGAACTGTAACTTGCAATACTGTCGTTTCTGATGCCAAAACCACCTGTACCTGCTGTACCAAATGACAGAGTTAACGCATCAAACAACGGCAATTTACCAAGTAATAACAGCACTGTTTCCAATATAGTTAAGCCAAAATAAATACCGTATAAAATTTTCGCAGTAACCTGTAATTTAGGCACAAGTTTTTCAACCTGAGGACCGGGGCTCTCTGCTTTCATAAGGTTGGTATCGGAACCGCCAGAAGGTGCTTTTAACATAAGTACAAATACTAAAACACCCATACCGCCAATCCAATGTGTAAGACTTCGCCAGAACAAAATGCCTTTCGGCACTATATCAAGGTCGGTAATTACACTGGCACCCGTTGTGGTAAAACCTGAAACAGTTTCAAAAAGAGCAGAAACCGGTGAAGTCAAAACGCCTGTTAAAATAAAAGGAATACAACCTAAAATACTTATAACTATCCAACTAAGGGCAGTAACCAAAAAACCCTCTTTTATGTTGAATACTCTGTTTTTTGGTTTTCTGACCATACACAAAAGACCTACAGCCACACAAATTAATATAGTTATAACAAAAGCGCTGATAGTTACAGGCTCTTTATATATGATTGAAACAATTAAAGGTAAAGCAAGTAAAAAGCCCTCGCAAAGAACTACTTTACCCAAAATATAAAACACAATTGACAGATTCATACTGTTCCCCCATTAATCGGCAACTATATCATTAAGGTCGTTAAGACCGTGATTTAATGACACAACAATTACTGTATCCCCGACTTTTATCATATTTTTACCGCGTGGGATAATAACCTGGTCGCCTCTTGTTATGCAGCAAATAAGTTGATTAGGTTTAAGTTGCAGTTCTGACAAAGGAATGTCGGTAACTTCAGACTCTTCAGCAACTGAAAACTCAACAACTTCAACCCTGTTGTCAAGTATCTGGTATAAAGTCTTAACGTTGCTTCCTTTTTCGTTCTGCAAAGCTCTTATATACTGCAAAATAAAATCACATGTAAGATGCTTTGGAAATACAACTTTACCAATATCAAGTTCATCTAACAATTCATCAAATTCAAATCTGTTGATTTTGGAAATTCTTGTATTGACACCCTGCTTTTTAGCATACATAGAAAGCATCATATTTTCTTCGTCCAGATCTGTAAGAGCCACCAAGGATTCAGCATCTTCAATTCCTTCTGTTGTAAGCAACTGTCTGTCTGTACCGTCACCGTGAATGATTGTTGCATCGGGTAACAGTTCGGCAAGGTACTCACAACGTTCCATATCTCTTTCTATTATTTTCACGTTGATATTGTGCTGGAGCAAATCTTTAGCAAGGTAATATGCAATTGCACCGCCACCCACTATAAGTGAATTTTTAACGGGTGCAACCTGAAGATGCAGTTTTTTAAAGTACTCAACTGCATTTTCTTTTGTAGCAATAACTGTAACAATATCGTTGACATTAAGGACAAAATTACCATCAGGAATAATTACCTCGTGACCGCGTTCAACTGCACAAATAAGCACATCACAACCGTATTTATCGCTAATATCTTTAAGAGGCATTCTGTCAAAACCGTAAGCATCTTTTAATTCAAACTTAATAAGACGTACTTTGCCGTCAGCAAAAGTATCGATATGACTTGCAGACGGAAAACGCAGTACTCTTGATAATTCACGGGCAGTTGCAAGTTCAGGATTAATAATTGTTGAAATACCCAGTTGTTGCTTTATAAACTCGATTTCCTGACTGTATATAGGATTTCGTACACGTGCAACACAACGGCAATGTCCCGCTTTTTTTGCAAACATACAGCAAAGAAGATTTAATTCATCAGAACCTGTAACCGCAATTAATACATCGGCATTTTCAAAGTCTGCTTCTTCTAAAACAGAAATTGATGAGCCGTTTCCAACGATGCCCATTACATCAATTTCTTCTGTAATCTGATTAATTTTGTTTGAGTTAGTATCAATTACAGTAATGTTGTGGCCTTCGTCATAAAGAATTTTCACAAGTGCATTACCAACTTTACCGCAACCAACTAAAATTATATTCATTAAATCCCATCCGTTTCCTAATATGGTGTAATGATATTATATAACAATTAATTATTTTGTCAACTGTTTTTATACTTAATCATTATTTTAACCAGAGGATTGAATAACAATAATACTGTAACAAAAGTGCACATTATCTGCGGAACAACTGTGTAAACAGACGAAAACATATATGTAATTGCTGCATTCTTACTAAAACCGAAAAACAGGGGTGTAATAATATTGTCAATTAAAGTGAAAAGAGCAGTAAATATAACTGAACATAATGTTATAATGCTTAGATTGTCTGTTTTTTTGCCAAGAAATCCAAAAAACAACGCAAATAAATTATAGTAAATTAAGTAAAGTATTATTACTTTTAAATCAAACCCAAAAACAAGACACCTTACTAAAGAAAATACAGTAGAAACTATTACACCTTTTACACTTCCGAAAACAAAACAGTAGCAAAGCAATAATACGGTGACAATTTCAATACCGCTTATAAAACTAAGAACATATTGAGAAGATATTAAAAGTGCAACGTACAGTCCCATAAATGAAATATACTTAATGCTTTTCATTATTTATACACCCAAAAATATAACATACCAGGTTTTATTTTTAATTTGTCAGCTCCAAAAAGTGACGAACCGTAAATATTTCCGTTGTATTCAATAGTGCCCCAACCTGTATTTGCGTTTTCTTCATCGGAAGTATATAACATCCAGCATTTACTGAAATCATCTTTGTTGTAAAGTCCGTTTACAGATGTAATCATTCCATCACTTTCCGTGTATTCAAATTCACCGTTTTCTTTTAGTTTCTCCATATAATCACTTAAAAATTCGCAGTCATAAGCGGATTGCTCAGTAACAGAAATTACATATAAAGTTTCTCCTTCCGAAACAACTAATGGCTCCTTTGAAGTGCAGGACACAAGTGTAATTAAAACAAGCACAACACAAAATAACTTTTTCATAATAGTTCCTCCTAAAATAAAAAAAGTGCCGACAATGGCACAAAATAATGTATTTTCTCCATTGCCCAAGAAAATTAACAAACAAATCCGTCGGACAGGTATTCGGACTGTAACCGTAATGACTGTTGTGACGGATTTTCACCGCACTTCCCCTGTAAAAATGAATTAATCATACGCGACGAATATTTAATTTTTTTAATTATATCATCAAACAAAAAAACTGTCAACAGCAGTTGACAGTTTTAACTTGTGTTTTATTCCCAGAAAGGAAGTTTTATTCCCTTTTCAGATTTTACAGCATTTTTATAACAACGGGCAGTAACAGCGATATCCATAATTCCCGCACCTACTGCGTTAAAATAAATAATTTCATCATCGTTTTCACGCCCTGCTTTTGTTCCGTTAACTATATCCCCGATTTCAGCGTAAAGGTCTTCGTCTTTAAACAGTCCGTCTTTCCACATAAGAGCAACTGTGCTTATCATACGGTGCTTTACGTTTTCCCAGTAATCAACTACAACTTTACTAGATTTATTTACACATTCATTATCCACTTCGTAATCAGCCATATTCATAACAAGGGCACCTTTTTTTAGCCATTCACCTTTAATAAAAGGCTCGCTTGCAAGAGTTACACAGTCAATAATATCACTCTGTTTTGTTGCAAACTCTATATCGTCAGTTGGAATAGCTTTTATATCGGGGTATTTCGAATTTACTTCATCTGCAAAACGCTGAGCATTTTCAGGTCTTATATCATATATGTAAAGAGTTTTTATTGTAGGTCTGGCGATAAGGGCTGCTTCAAGTTGGGTTGGCGCCTGTGCCCCTGCTCCGCATATAGTCATAACTGACGCATCTTTCTTTGCAAGGTGTTTGATTGCAACACCGCCTGACGCTCCAGTTCTCATTGTGCTTACCTTTGTTCCGTCAGCAACACCTTCTTGATTTCCCGATTTTTCGCGTGAT
>JAFQVC010000160.1 GCA_017408205.1 Clostridia bacterium
GAAAAATTTTATAAAGATGCAATAGAAGAATACAAAAAAAGACTGTCACGTTTTTGCAGATTTGTTATAACTGAAATTCCTGATTTCCCGGACACCGATGACAGTATAACAAAAGAAGCCCAACTAATATTGCCTAAAATCAAAGGAACCAGTATTCCCCTTTGTATTGAAGGCAAACAATTGGACAGCGTACAACTTGCTGAATTTATAAAAGACGAGGCAGTATCAGGTTGCTCCCATATTACCTTTGTGATAGGTGGCAGTAACGGACTGCATAATGACATAAAAAACGCAGGAAAATTAAAACTGTCCTTTTCAAAAATGACGTTCCCCCATCAACTTATGCGGGTAATTCTTGCAGAACAGATATACAGAGCATTCAAGATTATAAATAATGAAAACTATCATAAATGAGACAAATACATTTGTATTTGCCTCATTTTTCTTTGTCCAGATGGCAATCAATTACGGCATTGACACAATTAGCCCCTGTTTTGTCAAGAAGACGGTACTTAAGAACAAGTTTTGCTTCCTCCTCTGACAATTGTATGAAATCCAACGGGTTGTCACTTACGAAATAACTGATATTGACACCAAATACAGATGAAATTGACTTAAGCACATCAAGGTCTGTTTTATTGCTGTCCCTTTTTTTCATACTGTAAATAGTAGATGCGGAAACTCCGCTTAACCGAGACAGTTTAGCATCTGACATATCATTCATTTCCATCAGCGATTTTAACTTACTATATATACCCACAACAACACCTCCGTATATGGTATATTTTACCATTTTTTCTATATTTAGTCAATATTTTATTGAAATTTCCATTTTTTGGTATTGACAAATTACGCAAACGAATGTATAATATTGGTAAATTCTCCCAATTGAGTGATTTTGTGGAAAGGAAGTAGTGAAATAATGACAAGAGAACAACAAAGACAAATACGAAAATGGTTAAGTTCTTACCGCATTTTAAAAAGAACTGTTCAGTTAAAAGAAAAACACCTTGATGATTTTATCAGATTTATGTACAATCCCTTAAAAGAAACAGCCGACAAAATTGTAAAACCCAAAGACGGCGAGCAGGAAATGACAGACGAGATAATTGAAAAGATGGAAAGGATATACCTTGAAATAATTGAGGATTTAAAGCAGGACCTTACAGATATGAAAAAACAGATGCAGGAGATTTTCAACGTTATAAACAACCTTGACAACTACGAAAGAAGCGTGTGCTTTAACAGATACATTTTAGGAAACGGGTGGACTGATATTGCATCGCAACTGGGTTACGAAATCCGACAATGCCAAAGGTATGATTTGAATGCCGTACGAAACATCGCTAAAAACTACAAAGGTAATATTTTTGATTTGATAAATAAATACTGAACTAATTTAAAAAAGTGTTGATTTTTTATAAAAAGTGTTGTATATTAATTATGTATGGATATTTTTATACTTTTTATGAAAGGAAAGTGTTAAATCAATGGAAGATATTTCTGTATTTATGCTTATCAACTACATATTCCAATTACTTTTCCTTATGCTTGGAGCATATTACTTTGTCATTTCCGTTTTCAGTTTTATTCCCAAAAGAGAGAAAAAACTTGAAAACATTGTGGAAAGGGATTATGCGATAGTGGTTGCCGCCCACAACGAAGAAAAAGTAATTGAAAACTTGATTTACAGTCTTAAAAAACAACACTATCCTAAAGACAAATACGAGATTTTTTTAATTGCAGATAACTGCACCGACAATACTGCAGAGGTTGCAAGAAATGCAGGTGCAACTGTTTTTGAAAGAACAGACACCCAGTGCAGAGGCAAGGGCTTTGCTCTTGAATGGATGTTTGACAAAATTTACAATATGGAAAGAAAGTTCGACTCAATTGTAGTATTTGATGCCGACAATCTTGTTCACTTTGATTTTCTTAAAAATATAAATTTAGAGCATAACAGAGGACACAAAGTTGTGCAGGGGTACATAGACAGCAAAAACCCGGGCGACTCCTGGATTTCGTACTCCTACTCCATTGCTTTCTGGTCAGTTAACAAACTGTTCCAGCAGTCAAGATACAATTTAGGGCTTGGCTGTCAGCTTTGCGGAACGGGTTTTTCTGTTGACTTATCAGTTTTAAAAGAAATCGGCTGGGGTGCTACCTGCCTTACAGAAGATATGGAATTTACAATGAAACTTTCCCTTAATGATATTAAAGTTTCATGGGCAAACGATGCGGTAGTGTATGACGAAAAACCTCTTACAATGTCGCAGTCCTGGAAACAAAGAGTCAGATGGATGCAGGGACACGCCGATGTTGCGGGCAGATTTTGTATGAAACTGTTTAAAAAATCTTTTAAAGAAAGAAAAATCGCACCATTTGACTGTGCCATTTATCTGTTGCAACCATTAAGAATCATAACAAACGGTATGATTACTGTTATGGCGTGGGTGCAGGCAATATTCCCCGAAAGCAATCTTGTTTTATACGGTCTTGTTCCGCAAGGTATATGGAATGTTTATGTTATAATGCAATTTTTATGGTTACCCCTTGTGCTTATAGTAGAGAAAAAAGCAGACAAAAAACTGTTTATTCACTATTTTACTTATATGATATATTCGCTTACATGGGTGCCTATCACGATTGTAGGTATTGCAAAGAAAAATAAAAAAGAATGGTTCCACACACAGCACACAAGAACAATAAGTATAAACGAAATGGAATGATGATTTATGAATAAAGTACCTTTTAAAACCGCCGATATTTTATTACCCGAAAATGCAGATATGACGAAATGGAGCGTAGTTGCCTGCGACCAATATACATCTGAACCCAAATACTGGGAAGACGTAAAAAATATTGTCGGCTCTTCCCCCTCCACCTTCAATATGATTTTCCCCGAAATTTATCTTGAAGATGACGGTGCGGAGGAAAGAATAAAAAACATTAACGAAACTATGGAAAAATATCTGAACGACGGTGTTTTTGCTACATTAAGCGACTGCCTTATCTATGTGGAAAGAACTGTTATTGACGGAAAAACAAGACGCGGTATAGTTGGCTCTGTTGACCTTGAGCACTACGATTACAACAAGGGGTCAACTTCTTTAATAAGAGCAACAGAAGGTACTGTTATAGAAAGAATTCCGCCTCGCGTTAAAGTACGAATTAATGCAAGCGTGGAACTGCCCCACATTATGCTTTTGATTGATGACGAAAAAGACATAGTATTTAAATCAGTAAACAAAGAAACAGCAACTCCTGTTTATGACTTTGACCTGATGTGCGACAGCGGTCACATCAAAGGTTATAAAATTGATGGCAAGCCCGTTATTGACGCCCTTAACCAATTGTATGAACAATTAGATGGTGACAACAAACTTTTGTTTGCGGTAGGTGACGGAAACCACTCTTTAGCAACAGCAAAAGAATGCTGGGAACAGATTAAAAAAGGACTGACAAAAGAGCAACAAGAAACACACCCTGCACGTTTCCCATTGGTTGAAATAGTAAACATTCACGACAGTTCATTGGAATTTGAGCCAATTCACAGAATAGTTTTTAATTGTGACAGCAAGCATATTATGGACTCACTAAAACGGTATTATAACTGCAACAACGAGGGCGTAGGACAAAAAATCACTTATGTTATAAATGGTGAAAAAGCGGACATATATGTAAGTAACCCCTCCAGCCAACTGACTGTTGGAACATTACAAAACTTTTTAGATGACTATATTAAAGGCAACAACTGTAAAATAGACTATATTCACGGTGAAGACGTTGTTTTAGACCTTTCAAAACAGGATAACACCATCGGTTTTCTTCTTCCTCCTATGGAAAAGTCGGAACTTTTCCCGACAGTAATTAAAGACGGTTCATTGCCAAGAAAAACTTTCTCTATGGGTGAAGCGTGGGAAAAAAGATTTTATCTTGAATGCAAACTGATTAAATAGGTGATAATATGGAAACATTAAGAGAAAAGATAAAAAACAACAAACAGATATGCGGAACTCTTGTGGCTATGGGAGAACCCTCTGTTTGTGAAATGATTGGACACCTTGGATACGACTTTATATGGGTAGATATGGAACACGGTTACATATCCTGCAAAGATGTGTTTATACACGCAAATGCGGCACGTGCTGCAAATACTCCCGTAATAGTCCGTCTTCCGCAAAATGACCTTACGGTTACAAAAAGAGTTCTCGATATGGGTGTTGAGGGTGTAATATTCCCTATGGTGCAAAGTGCAGAAGAAATGGAAACACTTCTTTCGTACACTCTTTATCCTCCATACGGTTGCAGAGGTTTCGGCCCACAACGTGCCATAAGATATTCCCTTGACGACCCCTGGGAATACACCGAAAAAGGGCACCTGGAAACATTGAGATTTATTCAGATAGAGCATTTTAATGCAGTTAAAGAAATAGAGAGAATTGCGGAAAATCCTTATCTTGACGGAATAATATTCGGTCCCAATGATTTGTCGGGCTCAATTAATCAGTTGGGGAAAGTATATGACCCCGATACTACAAAATTGATTGAAGACACAATTAAAGTAATGAAAAAGCACAACAAGGCAATAGGTGTTGCTACCGGCTCCACCGACGAGAAAGTGTTAAAGCACTGGCACGATATGGGTATTACCATGATAACTTCAGGTGCCGACTATTCCTTCCTTCAGCTCGGTGCTCTTGAAACTTTAAAAACTCTGAAAAATATACAAAAATAACAGATGGCTTATATCCTGTGGATATAAGCCATTCTTTTATAATCTTTTAACCAGTTTTTCTGCACATATTCTTGCATAACGTTCCAACTGTCCTGTTTTGTCAAGGTAAAACAAAATTGTATATCTGTCACGCATTTTAAGTGCCTTTAAAACGCTGTTTACAATTTTATCAACATCGTCTGCAGGAGAGGGTACTTTCATTTCTACACAGAATTTTTCTACTGCTTCAAAATATCCTGTGTATTTTGAAATAAGATTTTTAAGATGTTGGTCTTCTGTTTCTTCCATAAGCATTAAATACATATCTGCAATAAGACGTGTTGCCTCACAAACCTCAAGACCGTGAAGATTTGGTTTTTTACCCTCTTTAACGTCTTCAAGTTCCCAGGCGTATGCCACAATATGCTCCGACCCTGATGCGGGACGTGAGTTCCCTGTGTAAGCCATACCAAGACCTGTTACTACAAAACCCTCCATAACGTTTTTAATACATTCGGGGTCTCTGTCCTTTAATTTGTATCCGTTATAAAGGCATGAATCTGTTGCCTTTATAACATCGTCTGCAATTTTTTCGCAGTAATAATCTCCGTTATAATCCCTTGCAAGTTCCCAGTCTAAAATTCCTGTGTATTTACCAAACATATCCCCTATACCTGCCAAAAGCATATCCCAGGGTGCGTCTTTTATTATATCTGTGTCCGCAATTAAAAATTTAGGTGTTGTGCATTTGATAGTACTTTTACTTCCGTCAAACAACGTAGGTGACCCTGCTGAAAGGTATCCGTCCATTGATGGCGCAGTACCAACAACACCGTAAGGTATTCCAAGGCGGTAAGAAACAAGACGGCAACTGTCGTTTATTGTACCTGAGCCAACCGCAAGAATTAAATCAGGCAGCGGGGAATATTCAAAAATATCGGAATCTGCTCCCGGATTGTTTGCGTGAATTAAAATATTACCAATGGTTTTATAATCGGGAAGGGGATCATCAGGTAACATAAGGAACGAAAACAGTTTGTTCTCCGCCTCTAACATTTCCTTTACTTTTTCCCCTGCCGCTTTATATGTGTTGTTATCACAAACCATATATACTTTTTTGTAATCCTTAATCATTTCGGGTAGTTTTTTTATTGCACCCTGTTCAATCACATAATCGTCAACAGGTGCGCTGTGCTTACCCATTTTACAACTGCAATCAAATTCAATCATTTTTCTTGCTCCTTTACTAAATATTTATAAAGTTCATATACGTTTTCGTAAATATACTCGGGCTTTTTGTCGCTTTTTTCTACATCCTCCATAGTACCCTCGCCGCTAAGTACGAAAATCGTACTTACTCCTGCATTTACTCCACAGGCAATATCGGTATATAATCTGTCACCAATAACCGCAGTTTCTTCGGGAGTAAATCCGTTTTGTTCCATAGCAAGTAACGCCATTTCAGGTTGTGGTTTTCCGATAAATTTAGGCATTCTTCCTGTTGCGGTGCAAAGTATCTGACTTATTGACCCGCAATCAGGAACAGAACCGTACCAGGTGGGGCAAACCCAGTCGGGATTTGTAGCCACGTAGTCAACCCCCCTGTTTAAAAGTATGCACGCGTCTTCAAGTTTCTGGAAAGTCAGTTCTGTGTCAAAGCCCATGCAAAGACAATCTATATCCTCTTCCAGTTTGTCTGTAATGGGAAGATTTGCCTCTCTTAACTGTTCTTTAAATGACTTCGTGCCAAAGGCATATATTTTTTTGTAATTCTTTTTGTTAAGATAAAGGACCGTAGCGTTTGTTGATGTCAAAAAATCTTTTGCCTCCGATTTAATTCCAAGACTTGCAAGTTTTTCAATGTATTTGTCAACGCTTTTGGAGGAATTGTTGGTTACAAAAATATACTTTCCCCCTATTGACTTTATGTAGTCTAAAAACTCGTGCACTCCCTCATACAGTTGGTTGTCAAGGTACAAAGTCCCGTCCATATCAAGTAAAAAAAGTTTCTTTTTTCTTAAATCACTCATATTATTCTCCCTTATTATAAAAATGCGTCAAAAACAAACCGTAATATCGGTTTGTTTTTGACGCGTCTCCAAATCTCTGCATCTGTTACATTATATAATAATCGCACAGTTTTGTCAATATAATTGACAATGAAAAAACTAATATGATATAATACTAAAAAAAGATATTTCAAGGAGAAAAAATATGAAAAAACTATTATGTCTTATACTTACTGCACTAATCCTGTTTGGTACAGTTTCTGTATCTGCCGTTGACAGTACTGTTTCCTACGGAAGTGAAATAGTTCTTGGCGGAACACCCGTAATTGACGGTAAAATTGATGACGTTTACAGAGCAAGTTTCAACGTAAATATTACAGGTCCGTCAACTTTCGGTGTGCAATCAGAAAGTGTTGCGGAAATCTTTGTCTTGCACGATTCCAAATACGTTTATGTAGCAGCGGAAATAGTTGATACAACACCTTTTAAAGTTGATTCAGACTACTTAAAAGATGACCCACACCCTCATTTGAACGATGCTCTGGAAATAAGAATTGCAACAAACGGGCATATGGCTCCATACACAGGAACTTTCACCAACCACCATCTTTTCTATGCCGACTGGCAGGGCAGAAGGTTTTCTTCTTACGAGCAGCAGGTTCTCGGTGTCAAAGGTAAAACTACATACGAGTACGGAAAATCATACATAGTAGAAATGGCACTTCCTCTTCAGTCTCCATTGGTAGAGGGTGAAAAAATTTCTTTCAATTTCCAGATAGACAATATGACAATTAAAGACGGCAAAGACCAATTAGGTTGTATTTCATTAAGACCGGGAAAAGATTTGGTTGAATTTACAGTAGGCGGACAGGCACTTGATATGGGACAGGGCGGACAACAGTCGGACAATCAGGAAGAAAAACCCGCACCTACCCCCTCCTTATTTACCGACGTAAAATCAACTGACTGGTTTTATGAAGCAGTGCTTACCGCTTATCACAACGGTATAATTAAAGGTACAAGTGCAAACGAATTTTCACCAAACACAGACGTAACAAGAGCAATGTTTGCAAAAATTCTTCACAGATTAGACGGTGAACCGACCACAAATTACGAAGTACCCTTTAAAGATGTTCCGCAAAATGAATGGTACGCGGATTCAGTAAAATGGGCGGTAAAGAATAACATTATAAACGGTGTTACAGAAACATCTTTCGCACCTGACGACAAGGTGACAAGAGAGCAAATTGCCACTATGATTTTCAGATACATAAACTATAAGGGCAAAGGTCCGAAAAGTGCCTGGACAGCCACCTTGCCTTATAAAGATACAGACAGCATTTCAAGTTGGGCAAAAGCATCAATAATGTACTGTATGAGCGAAAATCTTATGACAGGTGACGAAAACAGATTCTTTAATCCACAGAGTTTTGCAACAAGAGCAGAGGTTGCAACGGTAATAAACAGAGTAGCAACATTTTTAAAAGACTAATAACAAACCCACTTGGTTTTAGGTCGAGGTTGATAAGGCAGTATTGTCCTAAAAATCGTCTTTTTTGCGAATTTCTGCGTTAAATAGAGCCCATATCCGACAGGATTATGGGCTCTATTCGCCTTGAACTTCATCAAAAAATTTTGATTTTAGGATGC
>JAFQVC010000161.1 GCA_017408205.1 Clostridia bacterium
GATGGCGTCATGGCCGACACGAATGATTGCTTTTGCAGAGCCCTTTTCAAAAATACCGTTAATTTCTAAAATTGATGCGGTTACTTCTCCTACAGCCCTTAGTATTGTTAAAAACGGACTTGAGGGCGAAATCCCCACATATATGGATTTGTTTTTAGGTAATGTTTCAGGATGTATAGGTGAAGTTTCTGCTCTTGCACTTATTATTGGCTTCTTATATTTGCTTATAAGAAAAGTAATTTCCTGGAGAATACCTGTAGTGTTTATAGGTGTTACAGGTCTTTTGTCTTACGCTTTTGGCGGAAGCGAGGGACTTTTCACAGGTGATTTTCTGTTTTCAATATTAAGCGGAAGTTTGTTTTTAGGTGCAATATTTATGGCAACTGACTACACAACTTCTCCTGTAACAAAACTTGGACAGTACATATATGCAATCGGTTGCGGTGCGATGGTGTTTATTATAAGAAAATGGGGCGGATACCCTGAGGGTGTATCTTATGCAATACTTCTTATGAATGTTGCAACTCCTTTAATTGATAAAATTACTCCTCCAAAGAAATTCGGAAGGAGGAAAGCACAATGAAATTAATTGTAAAATACGGCGGAATACTTTGTGCAATAACACTTATTATGGGCTTACTCCTTGGCTTTGTTAACGGTGTTACCCAGCCCGTAATCCAGCAGTTGGCAGAGGAAACAAGGTTGCAGTCAATTAAGGAAGTTTTGTCAGGCGACATTACAGGTGATGAAATTATCCACGAAGTACAAGAGTCAGAGTATATTGACAGTATTATGGAATATCCCACAACTGATGGGCGTGGCTTTGCGGTTACTGCTGTACCTAAAGGTTACGGCGGAACAATTAAACTTATAATTGGATTAAATCAGGAGGGCGTTGTGACAGGCGTTTCTGTTATGGATATGAGTGAAACTGCAGGTCTTGGCGCCAAAGCCAAAGAACAGAAATTTTTAGACCAGTTTTTAGACAACAATACGGAAATCAATGCTTTAACAGGCGCAACAGTTACTACAAATGCTGTTAAACTTGGCGTTTCCGAGGCCATAGACGAAGTTGGTCTTATTTTGAAAGGTGTGGTGAAATAAATGAATAAATTAAAAGTTTTCACTGCAGGACTTATTGAGCAAAACCCTGTTTTGTTCCAACTTTTAGGTATGTGTGCGACTTTGGCGGTAACTACTACAGTTGTTAACGGAATAGGTATGGGTTTATCTACCACAGCGGTACTTGTTATGTCAAACCTGCTTATATCTTTATTAAGAAAACTTGTACCTCAGAAAATAAGAATTGCATCATACATTGTTATTATTGCAGGTTTTGTAACTATAGTGGATATGGTGCTTAAGGCGTACGTGCCTTCTCTTTCAAATTCACTTGGTATTTTTATACCGCTTATAGTTGTTAACTGTATTATACTTGCAAGAGCAGAAATGTTTGCTTCCAAAAACGGAATATTCCCCAGTATTTTAGACGGTCTTGGTATGGGACTTGGCTTTACTATTGCCCTTGTTATTATTTCTGCCGTAAGGGAAATACTTGGCAACGGTACATTTTTGGGTATATCTTTATTCGGTGCAAACTACGAGCCCGTTATTATGGCTATTATGCCTCCGGGTGCGTTTATCATCCTTGGTATAGTAATCGCAGTTGTAAACATTATTGCAAAGGGAGGTAAGAAAGATGCTTAAAGATGCTAATATCTTTGTGTTGGCTATTACCGCCATCTTTGTTGAAAACTTTGTACTTGTAAAATTTATGGGAATTTGCCCTTTCCTTGGTGTTTCCAAAAAGACGGAAACGGCTTTCGGTATGGGTATGGCAGTTATTTTTGTTATGACCATATCTTCCCTTGCTACATATCTGGTTTATAAGTACATACTTGTTACGCTGGGTCTTGAATACTTAAAGACTATTGCATTTATTTTAATCATTGCTGCTATCGTGCAACTGGTTGAAATGTTTTTACAAAAAGTTACACCTGCACTTTATCAGGCACTTGGTATTTACTTACCGCTGATTACAACAAACTGTGCGGTTTTAGGTGCTGCAATACTTAATATTGACAACGGTTTTAACCTTTTGCAGTCAATACTTTTCGGTTGTTTTTCTGCAGTTGGTTTTACACTGGCGATTGTATTGTTTGCAGGTGTAAGAGAACGTCTGGAAACAAGCGACATTCCCGAATTTTTGCAGGGAACACCTATTGCCCTTATTTCTGCAGGTCTTGTGGCTATGGCGTTTCTGGGCTTTTCGGGACTATCATTTTAGACAGGAGGAACAGTTGTAATGATAATACTTTATGCAGGAATTACATTAGGCGGAATCGGACTTTTGTGCGGC
>JAFQVC010000162.1 GCA_017408205.1 Clostridia bacterium
ATCCTAAAATCAAAATTTTTTGATGAAGTTCAAGGCGAATAGAGCCCATAATCCTGTCGGATATGGGCTCTATTTAACGCAGAAATTCGCAAAAAAGACGATTTTTAGGACAATACTGCCTTATCAACCTCGACCTAATGAGAGGTGTTTTTATCATAAAATTTTCCGTACTTTAATTTTTTTTCGATATTTATCAACATTTGCAAAATCACCCATTCCGCTGCTTTCTGCAACATTGGCTCCCGTCGCAGAAGCAAGAGTCATAGCACCCTCAACATTTTCGGGTTTTGTCAGCCACTCGCTTAAAAACGCAGCCAGGTAACAGTCCCCCGCACAGACAGAACTTTTCAACTTAACGGGATACGGTTCGCAAAAATATGTATCAGTACCGTTGTAAAAATACGAGCCCTTTTCACCAAGTGTTATAAGAACATTTTGTGCTCCCATCTCATACAGTTTTAAAAGCATATAAACTGCGTCTTTTTCATCAACAATATCAAAATCAAAAATCCCTTTGATTTCTTCATCGTTTGGCTTTATAAGAAGTGGTTTATATCTTAACAAAGCTTTCAACTTAACGGAACTTATGTCCAGAATCACTTTTGTATTTTTTGCTTTGCACACATCAAGAAGCTGCTCATAATAAGTGTCATCTATTCCGTTTGCCATACTTCCGCTTATTACAAGGGTGTCCATATCTTCCAATTTATCAATAAGGTCAAGAAGTTCTTTTTGTTTGTTTTGGCTAACAAGTGGCCCGTTGTTTACCAGGTTACATTCATTTCCGTTTACTTCTACAAAAACGTTTATTCTGGTTATGCCATCAATTTTTACTCCGTAAACTTTGTAGCCCCTTGACTTGTAATAATCTACAATATATTCACCTGAAAAACCGCCAAAAATCCCTATAATCTCTGACTCAATGCCAAAATGACGAAGAGCCGCACTGACATTAATACCTTTGCCGTTTGCAGAATATACCGCATCTTTTGTTCTGTTCACTTTCCCGAATGCCATTTCATTTGCCGATATATGCATATCAATTGCGGGGTTGATTGTAAGTGTATAAATCATTTTATTTCCTCCGTTCAATCACAAAACCAGATACGCCTTTAAAACAAGAGCAACTGTTTTTGCATCGGTAATTTCGTTATTAAGACACATTTCCTTAAGTTTTCCCAAAGGAATTTTTGAAACAGTAAGAAACTCGTCTTCGTCAAGGCATTGCTCTTTTTGTTTTAACCCCGTAGCAAGATAAAGATGAATAATCTCGTTTGTGTACCCGGGGCTTGGTAAAATATACCCCATATACTTCATTTCCTCCGCCTCAAGTCCCGTTTCTTCCCTTAATTCCCTAATTCCGCACTCAAGGTGGCTTTCACCTTTGTTTAATTTCCCTGCAGGAACTTCCAGAACAAGTTTTTTATAAGGGCTACGAAACTGTGTTACCATATAAGCATTTTTGTCATTGTCAACAGCAAGAATTCCTACCCCGCCGCTGTGGCTTACAATTTCCCTTGTTGATGTATTTCCGTTTGGAAGTTCAACAGTTTCAATATTTAAATTTATAACTCTTCCGTTAAAGATATTTTCCGTTTTAATAGTTTTTTCCGTCATTGCCATCAACTCCTGTATGTATTTTATCACAAAATTTCATAAATAACAACTTAATACATAAAATTGTATAAGAAAGGCGTGATAATATAAATGGAGCATTTTGTGAAACCAAGTTACGGAAAAATGTGGCACTTCTGCCACAACTCACAAGGAATTTGCTACAGCAGTATCGTGGGAAAACAAGCGTCAAGTTACGAAGTACTGCTGTCTGACGGTCAGCCCGATTTTGATGTAATAATTGACAACAACGACTGTATTCATCTTGTGTGCCAGAACGGAAACGGTGACATAATTTATATGAAAAGGGTTAAAGACAAGTGGGAAAGCCAAACCCTTATGCAAAGCAAATCAAGAGAAAATTACCCGAAAAACTTTACAATAGTATTAGTGGGAAACCAGGTAAACATTCTGTACTCATTACAATATAAAAGTTCAAAAATCATAGCACACCAGATAATAGAAAGCGATAAAACCCCCGAGGTATTAGACTACATTGACGGAGAATTTTCAGTTACAAAGGACAAATCGGGTAACATTTTTGTGCTGTACCAGAGCAATACTTACGGAAATTTCGGATATATGGCGTATATATGGAACAAAAAGGAATGGTCAGATTTTGTGGCAGTACCTGTGGAAGGGAAAGTTATAAACCCACACATTTTTGTGGACAAATCAAATAAACTCCATATAACGGGAGTGTTAAACGGAAAAATAATTTACTATTCAGATACTGTGCAGAATTTTGGTGAAGGTGCAAACCCCGTACTTATGGAAAAAGACAACCTGTATCTCCTTTGGGAAAACTCGGGCGAAGGCAAGATACACGCTGCCTGTTCAGCGGACAACGGCAAGAATTTTTCCAACGTAACAGAATTTATGGCAGGGCGGTTTACCTCTGCAAGAATTTATGCAATATCATATACCTCTTTTGAGACTTCCTGCAGAACAAACAGATGTTACGGGTATATAGCAGACGGAAACGTGAATTTTTATTTAACCCCCGATTTTTTTAACGTAAGCCGTATTCCGCCAAAAGTTACAGAAACTCCGATACTTCCCCCGACTCACAAATCAGAGACAAAAATCATATTGGAAGAACTTGCAAAGATTTCAGCAAAACTTGACAATTTGCAAAAAAGTATTGACAACAAAGAAGAAATTTAATATAATATAACAAGAGATGAGATGAGTTTAGAGGAGAATAGTTTACATAGGTATATTTGTACCCTTTGAGCCGTTTTGTCTCAAAGGGTTTTATTTTTTATAAAAAGAAAGGTTGAGATGAGATGAGAAAAGTAGTAAAAGTATTGGCAATGGTATTAACAGTAGCGGTGTTTGCAGTAGCATTAATGGGTTGCAGTAACACACCGAAAGTAGGCGTAATTCAATTTGCAGACCACCCCTCTTTGGACAACTGCAGAGAAGGTTTTATTGAAGGTCTTGCAAGTATGGGTTATATAGACGGAGAAAATATTGAAATCGTTACAAAATCTGCACAGTCAGATATAAACGTGTCAACACAGATTGCACAAAGTTTTGCAACATCTAACACAAAATTGGTTTGCGGTATTGCAACACCTGCGGCTCAGGCGGCTTATGCGGCTTGTTCCGAAAAAAATATTCCCGTTGTGTTCAATGCAGTATCTGACCCCGTTGCGGCAAAACTTGCTGTATCAGACACAGAACCTGCTAAAAACATTTCAGGTATAAGTGATAAATTGCCTGTCGAGGACCAGTTGAAACTTATAAGAAAAGTGCTTCCGGAGGCAAAGAAAATCGGTATTTTATACACTACAAGCGAAGCAAACTCAGTAAGTACAATTGAAGAATACAAAAAATTAGCACCAAAGTACGGCTTTGAAATAGTTGAAAAGGGTATTGGCAAAGCCGCAGAAATTCCTCAGGCAGCAGACGTGCTTTTAACACAGGTTGACTGTATTTCAAATATGACAGACAACACAGTTGTTTCTGCTTTGGCAGTAATTTTAGAAAAAGCAAACGCTCTTAAAATTCCTGTTTTCGGCTCTGAAGAAGAACAGGTTAAAAACGGATGTATCGCGTCAGCAGGTCTTGACTACATTGAACTTGGAAAGTCTGCAGGTATTATGGCAGGACGTGTGTTAAACGGCGAAGACATTAACACTATTCCTTATGAAACAATAAAAGAAGCAAAAATCACAGTAAATGAAGACGTTGCAACAAAACTTGGAATTACACTTCCCGAAGAATTATAAGAGGTAAAAAAATGTTAAACATAATAATTGGTATATTAGAGCAGGGCTTTATATTTGCTATAATGGCTCTTGGTATTTATATAAGTTATAAAATACTTGACTTTCCCGACTTGTCCGTTGACGGAACATTTCCATTGGGTGCCGCAGTTTCAACTGCACTTATTCTAAAAGGAGTAAATCCCTGGATTTGTCTTGTTGCAGCAGCGGTTGCAGGTGCATTGGCAGGATGTCTTACAGGTTTCTTCCATGTAAAACTGAAAATAAAAGACCTGCTTTCGGGTATTCTTACCATGACTGCTCTATATTCAATTAACTACAGAATTGCAGGAAGTCCAAACGTGTTTATGATGAACGAAAAAACAATATTTAATTTGTTTACCGTTCCCGACAGTATAAGACCGTACTTCCCATTAATAATAATTATTGTTATTTCACTTGTTGCAAAAATACTTCTTGATTTGTATTTAAAAACCAAATCGGGCTTTTTGTTAAAAAGTGCAGGGGACAATGCAGGGCTTGTTGTTACTTTAGGTGAAAACCCGGGTAAAATAAAAATTATCGGTCTTGCATTAGGTAACGGACTTGTTGCATTGGCGGGTGCAGTTAACTGCCAGAGAGTGATGCAGTTTGACGTTTCTTCAGGTGTCGGTACTCTTGTAATGGGTCTTGCGGCGGTAATTATCGGCACAAGTCTTTTTGCCAGAGTGAAATGGGTAAAAACTACCACATCTGTCGTAATAGGTATGATACTTTACAAAACCTGTATTACACTTGCAATAAGTTCAGGTCTTCGTCCGTCTGATATGAATCTTGTTATCACGGTACTGTTTGTTATTACTTTAGTTGCTACCGAATACTCAAAAAGGAGGAAACCACATGCTCAGATTAAAAAACATTGATAAGACATTCGGCGCAGGAACTCCTAACGAAAAAATTCTGTTTACCGATTTTAATTTGGAAATAAAAGAGGGCGAATTTGTGGGTGTTGTAGGCAGTAACGGCTCGGGTAAAACTACAACCTTAAACATTATTTCAGGTGACATAGATATTGACAATGGCGAAGTAATTTTAGACGATAAAAACATAACAAAATTACCAAACTATAAAAGAGCAAAAGAAATTGCAAGGGTGTTCCAGAATCCGTCAATGGGAACTTGTTCTTCAATGACAATTTTTGAAAACCTGTCTTTGGCTGACAACAAACTTAAAAGTTATAACCTTACAAAGGGGCTTAACATTAAAGCAAAAGACAAATACAGAACACTGTTAGAGCAACTGGGTATGGGACTTGAAAACAGACTTTACGATGTTGTGGGAACATTGTCAGGCGGTCAGCGTCAGGCAATATCAATTATAATGTCAACACTTATAAAGCCGAAACTGCTACTGTTAGACGAGCACACAGCGGCACTTGACCCTAAATCTTCCGATACTGTTATGGAACTTACACAAAAAATTGTAAGCGAACAGAAAATCACAACATTAATGGTTACTCATAATCTTCGTCACGCTGTTCAGTACGGTACAAGAACAGTTATGATGCACGACGGCAACAT
>JAFQVC010000163.1 GCA_017408205.1 Clostridia bacterium
AGACTTTTACAAAACTGCACCCTCTTATGGCAAATGTGAGGTAATTTTATATTCACCCGAGCATACAGTTACTTTACCTGAACTTCCCGTTGACCACGTTGTAAAACTGGTTAATTTATGGGAAGAAAGATATGTTGAACTAAAAAAAGATGAAAACATAAAATTCATATTTATTTTTGAAAACAGAGGGGAAGTTGTGGGCGTAACTATGCCTCACCCTCACGGGCAGATATACGGTTATTCTTTTATACCTAAAAAGATTGCTCTTGAAATGGAAAACAGCAAAAAATATATGGACGAAACAGGAAACTGTATGTTTTGCGATATGTTAAAAGACGAGATGAAATACGGCGAAAGAGTTATTATTGAGAATGACGATTTTGTGGCATTTTTGCCCTTCTTCACCGAGTATCCTTACGGTATGTATATTATGTCAAAAAAACACAAACAGTCAATAGACCAGTTTAATGAAAAGGAAAAAAGAAACCTTGCTATAATTATCCGTGAAGTTGCAGGAACGCTTGACAGTTTGTTTGACTACAAATTTCCGTATATGATGTGTATGCAAAATGCACCTGTCAACTGTGGAGACGTTAGCAATTTCCACTTCCAGATTCAATTCTTCCCGCCAATGCGTTCAAAAGACAAGCAAAAGTTTAATGCGTCAAGCGAAACGGGTGCTTGGGCACATTGCAATCCTACTTGTCCTGAAGATGTTGCGGTAGAATTAAGAGAAGCATACAAGAAATTTTTATCCAAGTAACAGAAAGGCTGAAAAATATGGAACTACAACAGATTAAAGATAAATTTATAGAAATATACGGCGGAACAGAAGAGGACTTAAGAGTTTTTGCTTCTCCCGGACGCGTTAACCTAATCGGCGAACACACAGACTACAACGGTGGCTTTGTTTTCCCTGCCGCACTTACTATGAAAACAACTATAGTTGCAAGAAAAAGACAGGATAAAATCGTAAATATGGCTGCAACTGATTTGCCTGACAGAGTAAGCATCAACACAGAAGATATTAATGCTTACAAAGACTTATGGTGGGGTAACTATCAGGCAGGTATTATTGCGGAAATGCAAAAGGGCGGCTACGAAATTGTAGGCTGTGATATGCTTTATGATGATACCACACCTCACGGAGGAGGTTTGTCTTCATCTGCGGCAATTGAAGTTGCAACAGCACTTACTTTTGCAGTATTTTCAAACGAAGCAAAAAATATTGATACTCCCGTAGATATGGTGGAAATGGCAAAAATCAGCCAGATGGCAGAGCATAATTACGTTGGCGTAAACTGCGGAATTATGGACCAGTTTGCATCTGCTATGGGTAAAGAAAACAAAATTATATTCTTAAACTGCAAAGACTTGTCATACGATTTAGTGCCCGTAAAAATGGATGGTTACAAAATTGTAGTTACAAATACAAACAAGAAACGCGGGCTTGCTGATTCAAAATATAACGAAAGACGTTCGCAGTGTGAAGCAGGTCTTGAGATACTAAAAACTGCAATGCCTGACAAAACCTGTCTTGGTGACATTACGGTAGAGGAATTCGAACAGCACAAAGACCTTATTAAAGACGAGATTATTAAAAACAGAGTACAGCACGTGATCTATGAAGACGACAGAGTTTTAAAAAGCGTAGATGCCTTAAAGAACAACGACATACTTGCTTTCGGACAGTATATGATACAGTCTCACAATTCTCTTCGTGATTTGTATGAAGTAACAGGTGTTGAACTTGACACTTTAGTTGAAGAAGCACTAAAAGTTGACGGAGTAATCGGCTCAAGAATGACAGGGGCAGGTTTTGGCGGTTGCACAGTAAGTATTATAAGAGAAGATGCAATTGACAATTACATTAACAGTTGCAAAAAAGCATACACAGAAAAAATCGGCTACGAGCCATCATTCTATATTACTGAAATAGGAAACGGCGGACAGGAAATATTGTAATTTACAGTGGGGTACAACGGATGATTTCAAAAGTAAAGTCTTGTGCATTAGCCGGTATTGACGGCATAATAGTAGATGTTGAGGTGGACTTGTCTTCAGGTCTGCCTGCTTTTGATATTGTGGGTTTGCCCGACACAGGTATAAAAGAAAGCAAAGAACGTATAAAAGCGGCAATTAAGAACTGCGGATATACTTTGCCAGTTAAACGAATTATTGTAAACTTAGCACCTGCTGATGTTAAAAAAGAGGGTGCCGTATATGATTTACCAATAGCGGTTGCACTTTTGTCATTAACAGGAATTATCCCTCAAAGTGTATTAGAGGATTATATGATTTGCGGCGAATTGTCATTAGATGGCGAGATAAGACGTGTAAACGGTGTTTTGCCAATGGCGATAATTGCCAGAGACAAAGGGATTAA
>JAFQVC010000164.1 GCA_017408205.1 Clostridia bacterium
ATAGCAGGTGGGTGCCTCCTGAGTCTTTATGGGTTTCCCAAATAAATTTGGGCGTACACGCAGGACCCAGAGAGTCGGCTCCCTTTCAAAATCTGTTGGTTATAAATTAAAGAAACTAATTCACGTACACCCCAGGGACTGATATTATTATACCCTAAAATCACAATATAATCAATACTTGTAACAATTTTTTAACTTACTCTGCTGATAAAATCTTCTACAACACTTTTAAAATGTATTAAAGATAATCCGCCTTTATTAAACATCTTAACTAATTTCATTACGTATTTTTTATTACTTGACACGTGCAGTATTCCGTCAACTAAATTATCGTCAACGTAAGCACATATTCCGTAGTCAATTATATCTTTATCTTCTACCTTTGTTGCAGTTTCGCAAATAGTATATTTAAGCAATTTCATAACATCCTTTCGTCTGAACTACTGTAATTATATCCCCGCAAAACCGCCTCGGTCAACGCAAACCGTCCGTCAAATTTCTACAATTCATTGTCGATTATTGTCGATTTAGTATTTCCCTTACACCCTCTCCGTGTTTTCTTATAAACCTTTTTAAAGAGTAAAGGTCGTCTCCTTTCTTTATGTAATTAATACCTTCTCCGCAGGAAAGGGAAGCACTAAAACCCATTTCCTGCAGAAGCTTTATTGAATCGTTACTTATACCGCCAAAAGGGTAAGTATATGTTGTTGCAGTAACTCCCGCCTTTTCCTTAAGAAGTTTCTGGTTTTTCAAAGTATCCTCTGTGAAAACTTTTTTGTAGTGTTCTTCGCTTTCCCCGTAGTTTTTCTTACTTCCGTTACGTTTTTCGTTTATTGTATGAAAATCGTAAGAATGATTTTGTATTTCCGCATACCCTGATGCATTAAGTTCTTTAATTCTGTCCCAGGTAAGGTATGAATAATTGGCGTTTTCCTCATTTGTTTCGGAATACTGCTGTGCATAAGAGCCCACAACTGACAGCACCATTTTCATATCGTACTTTTTTACAAGGGGATACCCATAAACATAATTATTGTAACAACCGTCATCAAAAGTTAAAATAACGGGTTTTTCGGGCAGATTCCCGTCGCTCTGTGCATAGTTTATAAGGTCTGCCATAGTTATTGCGGTGTAACCGTTTTCCTTTAAATATACAAGGTCCTGTTCAAATTCATCTGGTGTAATTACAAATCTTCCCGAACTCGACGGGTTTTTAAGCAAACTGTGATACATTATTATAGGAACTGCAATCCCGTCATCTTTTGCCATAACAAAGGCAACAGACGTAATGATTACCGATAATATCAGCACAAAAATCACAATATTTTTAAGTCGTAATGTAATAATCATTTTTATTCACCCAAAACTGTAAACGAAGATTTCCTTACAAGTTCATTCCCTTCCCGTTTTACATAGGACTGATTAATTGTAAGGAAGTTTGTAATATCGTATAAATCAATCCATATCTGATTAATTCCGTCTTTCTGGCTTTCGTCAAATATGAGCTGTAATCCAAGATGCAGATGAGGCGTATTAATATTGTTTACGTTCTCTTTTACGCTGTACCCCGTCATTCCCATATAACCTATAACGTCTCCCGCAGTAACAAAATCGCCCTCTTTAAAATCTTTTGCATAAGGGTGGTCTTTTCTCAAGTGTGCATAATAGTAATACCTTTTTTTATCAAAACTCCTTATACCTAATCTCCATCCACCGTACTGGTTCCATCCCACCGCTTCTACATACCCGCTTTCAATGGCGATAACGGGAGTTCCTACTCCGTTCATTAAATCGTGCCCAAGATGCTTTCTCCTGTACCCGTAACTGCGGGATACTCCGAAATCGTCATAGTGGGAATACCCGTATCCACCGCCGATTGGTGAAAAAACTTTCAGTCCGTACCTTTTTTCTCCGTCTATGGTAAATTCTCCTACAAAACCGTCCAGCACCGCACCGTATGCCTCGCGGTAATATGAATAGTATTTCATATCGGCAACAATTTCGTTAAAACTTGTTTCGTTATTAATCTTTGAGGTTAAATCATATATATCCTTGTATTTGAATCTGGAAAAATCTCCGCCGTACTTTGCTCCCAGATACGCAAGCAGTTCCACCATTGTAACGTGATTTTCATCGCCATAAGAACGGATGTCGTACTTATACGCATAATCCATAGCACTTTTGGAAACATCAAAATCCACCCATTTTATGTAGTCCTTTTTCACGGGCTCCGACTTCGGCTGTTCTTCGGGTATTGGCTGACTTTTTTTAAACTCTGCCTCCTCCCTTATCATTTCCTTTCTGTCCACGTGTGGCTTTAATGTAACTAAAGCAATGACAAGCACCGCTGTAATTAAAATAATGGCAATATATTTGAATTTAACAATATAATACATAAAATCACCTATAAAAAAAGTAAATGTGTTTCACACATTTACTTTAATTATATTATTTGGTTTTACAATTAATGCTTAATTCTTTCAACTGTTCTGTTGTAAAGGAATATGACTTGTTGCAGAAATGACAGTCAACCGTTGTTCCCTGTCCGTCATCAATTATTGACTGCAAATCCTTTTTGCCGATAGAAATAAGTGCCCTTTCAACTCGTTTCAAACTGCAATCACATTTGTACTTTGGTGTCGTTTCATTTAAAATGCCGAATTTCACGTCACCCATTAAGGCAGATATGATTTCTTCCCCGCTATTGCCGTTTTCAATCATAGTGCTCACCGACGGCAACGTCGCAACCGCATTTTCAATTTGTGTGATGATTTTCTCGTCGTCGGGGTCGTTACCGGGCATCATCTGAATTACATATCCCCCTGCACTTTTCACTGTATTGTCGGGGTTGACTTTTACTCCCAAAGCAATAACTGTGGGTATCTGTTCACTTGTAGCATAATAATAAGTCAAATCCTCTGCAATTTCTCCCGATACAAGTTGTACCTGACCTGTATATGGCGTACCGCCGTTGTTATCTCTCACTACTGACAAATAACCCTGTCCTATGCCTCCGCCCACATCAAGTTTGCCTTTGCTGTTTAATGGCAGGTCTACAAAGGGATTGGCAACATAGCCCTTAACCTCTGCCTTTGTATTGCCTACTACAAGGACTGTACCCAAAGGCCCGTCACCTTTGAACTGCAAAGTTACCGTCTGGTCTTCCTTGCCCATAAACCCGATAATAGCCGCTGCGGTTAATGCTCTGCCAAGTGCGGCAGTTGCCACAGGGTAACTTTTGTGAATTTTTTGTGCCTCGTTTACTAAATCCGTAGTAATTGCCGAATATATGCGAAAGCCACCGTTGTCAGTTAGTGCAACTGTTATTTTATCACTCATATTACGTTTCCTTTCGTAAAAAAAACGACCTTCAAATAAAATTTGAAGGCCATTTAACTTCTGTCAATTCTGTTACATTGCAACTTTATATATAAAGTCCACAACCTCGAATTAAAGTTTAGTTACATTTGCTGCCTGTGGACCTTTTGCACCTTCGATTACTTCAAATGAAACTTCAGCGCCTTCTTCCAATGCTTTGTAGCCATCCATTACGATTGCTGAAAAATGCACGAATACGTCTGTTCCATCTTCGCTTTCAATGAATCCATAGCCTTTTTCTGCGTTAAACCATTTTACTTTACCTTTTTGCATACGTCATTTCCTCCTAAACAAAATACATAGCCAATATCTAACTACCAAAACAGTATACCATAGGAGGTATTTTTTGTCAATAAATTTTTTTCGACGCGAACACTATTTTTTCTGCATTTTTACCGATTTTTCCGCCCTCTTCCCAGGCGGTAATTTCAAGTAATTCAAGTTTTGCATCTTTCAGCATTTCTTTTATTTCAGAAACACTGTACGCCCTTTGTATATGCTCCTCAATAAACCGTCTGTATCCGTCTCCCGACTCCACAAAAAAATTAAGTATCTGTGTGCTTATGCCCTGTCTGTAATAATTTTCCCATGTGTAAAAAACATTCTGTTCGTCATATATAAAAGTGTTGTCCGACAGCACATTTTTAAGCTTATGCTCTGTGTTGATGTCAAAGATAAAGAGCCCGTCGGGGTTTAAATAGTTGTGCACAAGTTTAAACATCTTTTTAAGTCGTTTTTTGTCGGTAATATAATTTACCGCATCCAGCGTGCATACAATAGCATCAACCGTTCCGTAAAGTTCAAACTCCGTCATATCCTGACATAAAAACCTTATGTGGGGTGCTTTGTCCGTTGCAACACAAAGCATATCCTCCGACAAATCTATGCCTATCATATCGTACCCGCGTTGTGAAAGTTCCAGAGTAAGTGTACCCGTACCGCAGGCAAGGTCTAAAACAAGTTCGGCCTTTCTTCCGTACTTGTGAAACAGACAGTCTATTTTGTCCGCCATACCCGCATAATCAACGTTTATTAACTTGTCGTAAACTTCGGCAAACATTGTGTACATCTTATTCTTCCTCACCAAGACGTTCTAAAATCATAGTGTAGCCCTCTGCACCGTGATTTAAGCACCTTGCAACTCTGCTTATTGTAGCAGTACTCGCACCTGTCTTTTTTGCAATTTCGTTGTAAACCTCGTTATTATTTAACAACTTTGCAACCAAAAGGCGTTGTGACATTGACTCAATTTCCATAATTGTACACAAATCGTCAAAAAACTTGTGACATTCCTCCACAGTTTCAAGTTTCAGTATTGCTTTATATAAAGTGTCAACATTTTCGTTATGTTTCATAACCTTGTTTCTCCTTTTAAAGTATCTTTTATGATTTTATCATTTTTTAAAATAAATTTCAAGTTTATTGACAAAAATAATAATTAAATGTATAATAGTTAAATGATTAACTATTCGGGAGGAAATTATGGATACTTCATTTATCGACATTGCAAAATCCTTTGCAAAACTGAATATTATAAAGCATAATCTGTATCACAGTTTAGCAAAAGAGAATCGCCTTAACCCCTGCCAGATGCAGATTATCGAATTTCTGTTAGAACGCCCGGGAAGCACTCAGGTTGAGATTGCCAACAAACTTATGGTAACTCCCGCATCAATTACGCTGACTACAAAACGAATGGAAAAGCAAGGTCTTATTACCAAAGAAGTTGACAGAGACAATTTGCGGTGCAAAAAACTTTTTGCAACAGAACTTGCAGAAGAATTATATAATACCAATATAAAGATTTTCCGTAAAGTAGACAGAATACTTTTTGAAGGACTTCCTGAAAGTACAATTTCCCAGTTGAATCAGAACCTTAATACCGCTGTGGAAAATTCTTTGAAAAACTGCACAAAAGTATTAAGCGAAAAAGAAATGTCCAAAATTACGACCATACTTAAAAAAGGAGGAAAACAAAATGATTAAAAAATTTGCATCGTGTATAGGGAAGTATAAAATTTTTGCATTTTTAACTCCTCTTCTTGTTATCTGCGAAGTTGTGCTGGAGGTAAGAATCCCGTACCTTATGTCACAGATAATTGACATAGGTGTGGCAAACAAAGACGTTGGCTTTATAACAAAATACGGCTTACTTATGGTGCTTCTTGCAGTTTTGTCACTTATAACGGGTGCTCTCGGTGCATTTACCGCATCAAAAGCCGCAACGGGCTTTGCAAAAGGCGTAAGACAAAAACTGTTCCATAAAATTCAGGACTTTTCTTTCGCCAATGTAGATAAGTTCAGCACTTCATCTTTAATTACGCGACTTACCACCGACGTAACAAATGTACAGCATTCTTTTATGATGATAATACGAATGATGGCACGTTCACCTTTTATGCTTATTTCCGCAGTATTTATGGCAATCACCATTAACAAAAAACTGACTACGGTATTTCTGGTTGCCCTGCCCATATTGGGTTTCTTCCTTGCGGTTATTGCAATTATGTCTTACCCGCGTTTCGGAAAAATGCTTAAAAAATTCGATAAATTAAACTCCATTATTCAGGAAAACTTAATTGGCGTACGAGTAGTAAAGGCGTTTGTCCGCGAAGACCACGAGTCGGAAAAATTCCGCAAAGCGGCAGAAGACGTAAGAAAGGCACAGATTCACGCCGAAAAGGTAATCATCTGGAATATGCCCATTATGCAGTTCATTATGTACGGATGTATGATAGCCATTTTCTGGTTTGGCGGTAATATGATAGTTGCAGGGGATATGAAAACGGGTCAGTTAATCAGTTTCATAAGTTATGTTTCGCAGATACTTATGTCGCTGATGATGATTTCAATGTTCTTTATAAATCTGGTTATATCCCGTGCTTCCATTCAGCGTATAACTGAAGTTTTTGACGAAGTGCCTGATATTTCAGACGAAAATGCAACAGAAACCGAAGTACCGTCGGGAAGTATTTCCTTTAACAACGTTCACTTTGAATACATAAAAGGAAAAGAAGTTTTAAAGGATATCAGTTTCCGGATAGAATCGGGAGAAACGGTAGGTATTTTAGGGGGTACGGGCTCTTCCAAAACCTC
>JAFQVC010000021.1 GCA_017408205.1 Clostridia bacterium
GACGAGGTTCACAGCACTTTGTTGCACAGGACCGACTTCTCAACACGCTTAGATGCTGCTCAACAAAAATATGAACAATCCTCAATTAAGCATTCACCCCCATTATAGCGGATTATGGGTACAGGGTGCCGCTACAACCCCGGTTAGTACGGTTACTGTTATTGTACCACAAAAGTAAAAAAAAAACAATAGATATATAAAAAATTATTGCTTTTAATTTTTATATATGGTATTATCCACATAAAGAGGTGTTTATTATGCAAAACGTTTTACCTGATTGGCAAAATTTAGAGGTCTTGGGCAGAGGAAGGTTAATGCCTCACGCAACATTAATCCCACTTAACGAGAACTCTTCTTTCAAAAAATTATTAAGCGGAGAATGGAAGTTTAAATATAGTGAAATAGTGGCATATTCCCCTGATGATTTTCAAAATGACGGGTACGATTTAACGGGTTGGGACACTATCAAAGTTCCCGGTTGCTGGCAGTTTTTCGGCTACGGTGTTAAAAATTATCTTAACATGAATCTGCCATTTACTTTGACACCACCTGAAGTTCCTTATGAAAATGCCTGCGGTTGTTACAAAACCGAGTTTACTGTGCCGAAAGAATGGGCATCAAAACAGATAGTCCTTGTTTTTGACGGCGTATGCAGTGCATTCCATTTATGGATAAACGGAACAGAAATCGGATTTAGTCAGGGAAGTCATATTCCTTCTGAATTTGATATTACTCCTTATTTAAGAGAGGGTATTAACACTCTTTCCGTCAAAGTTTATCAGTGGTGTTATTCCACATATATGGAAATGCAGGATATGTTTAAACTAAACGGTATTTTCCGTGATGTTTACCTGCTTGCAAAAGAAAAAGACGGTGTTTTTGATGTTGTAGTTGATACCGATTTGGACGAGAATTACAAAGACGGTACAATAGATGTATCAGTAGATTGCAACTGCGACATAACTGTAAGCGTATATGACGGTGATGCTTTACTCGAAACAAAGAACGGAAACAAAGTAAGTTTTGAAATTAAAAACGCAAAACTGTGGAGTGCAGAGTTCCCCAATCTTTATACCGTTGTTACAAGTGTTATAAAAGACGGAAAAGTTGTTGAACAGTACAGAACAAACACGGGTTTTAAAAAAGTTGAAATAAAAAATGCAATCTTTATGGTAAACGGAAAGCAAATAAAAATAAAGGGCGTAAACAGACACGATACCCATCCCGACAAAGGTTATGCTGTGTCAAAAGAGGATATGTTAAAAGATATTATCGTTATGAAACAGCACAATGTTAATGCTGTCCGTACTTCGCACTATCCTCCTGACCCGTATTTCCTTGATTTATGTGACATATACGGAATGTATGTAATAGACGAGGCAGACCTTGAAACACACGGGTTTGCGTTCCCTGAAGAGGGCTGGTACAGTGTTCACGGCGGTTACGGAATAAGTAATGACCCCAAATGGGAAAAGGCGTTTATAGACAGAATTGAAAGAATGTACAAGCGTGACAGAAATCATCCGTCAATTATAATGTGGTCTTTGGGTAATGAGTCAAGCAGCGGTATTAATCACAGAGCGATGGCAAAGTGGTTAAGAGACAATGGTGCGAAACTTCCCATACATTACGAGGACGCAAACGAAAATGATTATGTAGATGTATATTCAAGAATGTATGCACGGATTGAACATTGTATAGAAGTGGGAGAAAGAGAAAACGACCCCCGTCCGTTCTTCCAGTGTGAATATGCTCACGCAATGGGTAACGGTCCCGGCTCATTAAAAGATTACTGGGACGTATTTTACAAGTATGACAGAATCTGCGGTGGCTGTGTATGGGAATGGGCAGACCACGGTATGAGAGAATACGAAAACAGTGAAATGGTATTCAAATACGGCGGTGACTACGGTGACAAATTAAATGACGGTATTTTCTGCTGTGACGGTCTTTGCACTCCCGACAGAGAACCCCATACAGGTCTTCTGGAATTCAAAAAAGTAGTTCAGCCCGTAAATGTTGCAGATAAAGACGTTTTAAACGGTGTTGTGACACTTACCAACAAATATGATTTTGATGATTTATCTTGTCTTGATGGCAGTTGGGAACTTATTTGCGACGGCGTTTGTGTGCAGGAGGGAGAGTTAAAGGACTTTTCCGTTGCACCCCACCAAAGCAAAGATATTATCGTTCCTTTTGACAGAAACTTAAAAGACAACTGCGAATATTTTGTCAACTTTAAATTTACTTTAAAAGAGGATACTATGTGGGCGGAAAAAGGTCATATTGTAGCATACGACCAGATAAGCATTCCTCTGGAAGTTAAGCGGGTATCAAAAGATATTTCGGGAAAATTAGATGTAACCGATAACAAATTTGATATTACAGTTTCAAACGGGGAAGTAACTTATAAGTTTGATAAAGTAAAGGGTGCTGTAACAAGTATTGTTATGGACGGAAAGGAAATACTGTCACAGGGGCCAAAATTTAATATGACATGGGCTTATACCGACAACGACTGTGATTTTGCTAATTTCCACTTAAGGTCTGAAACACATTGGACAAAGTGGCGTCTTGACAAAATGAAGCAGTACGTGAAAAGCACAACTCTTGTTAGTGCCGATAAAAACAGTGCGGTAATTGAAGTTGAAGCGTATTTTGGTGCTCCTACATATTACAGAATTTTTGATTTGAAATACACATATACGGTATTGGCAAACGGTGAACTTAAACTTAATACTGATGCAAAATACAACAGAATGTGCACAATAAGTGAGCCGTTTACAAGAGTTCCCAAACTTGGTTTACAGATGGTACTTGCAAAAGGACAGGACAACTTCTCCTGGTACGGAAAAGGACCGAAAGAAAATTATCCTGACAAGTGCGAATATGCAATGGTTGGCAAGTACAGCGGTACGGTTATGGAACAGCACGAAGAATATATAAGACCTCAGGAAAACGGTAACAAAGGCGGAGTAAGATGGGCAACTGTAACTGACAATGATGGCGTCGGCTTATACATTGATGCAGACAGATTGGTAGATGTAAGTGTTCACAAATATACCGATGAAGCGTTGCAGGAAGCATGGCACACAAACGAGTTACAGTATATTGACGAAACGGTGCTTAATGTTGACTATCAGGTATCGGGGCTTGGCAGTAACAGTTGCGGACCTGATGTTTTACCCCAGTACAGGGTAGTGCCGAAGAATTTCTGCTACACAATCAGATTGAAACCCGTAAAAGGCGAAATTAAACCATCTGAAATTTATAAGATCTGGTAAAAAATCAAAATTTTATAAAGAATATTATCACCCTTTAAACAAAGACTAAATTTGTAAAAGGGTGATATTTTTATGAAAAAATGTATTGTTTTAGTAATGATATGTCTTTTGGCGTGTGTATCTGTAAATGCATCTAAAACAAGTAAGTTTGCTTATGTGGATATGACAAATCACTGGGCAGAAGAATCTGCGGTGACTCTTGCAGAAAAAGACATATATGTAGGCACTAAAATAAATGACAACTATTATTTTAATCCCGATGAAACATTAACAAGAACAGAGTTTTTAATTATGCTTGTAAGTGCATTGGGACTTGAAACAAAAACTGATGTTAAAGTACCCTTTGAAGATTTTGATTTAGTTCCCGAATATGCAAAAAACTATATTTTAACTGCATACAGTGAAGGGCTTATTGACGGAAACCTTGAATACGGAAAACTTTATTTAAGACCGTATGACGTCCTTACAAGAATAGAAATAATAAAGATAATTGATAAAGTAATAAAGTGCGATTCCGATGAAAAAGCAAAATACAACGATATGTATCTTGTTCCCAAGTGGGGCGAACAGGCGGTAAGCAATCTTACAAAAGCAGGAATTTTGAAAGGGTACGAAGACGGTACTGTAAGACCGTATGTAAAAATAAACCGCGCAACTGCAAGTGAATTTATTTTAAAAACAGTAAAGTGATTAACTATCGGCATCTTCACATAGAGATAAATCGTCTTAAAACACCATTTTTAGCACATAACTGCACAAAAAATACAAGATATCCGTCAGGATTATCTCGCATTTTTTGCTTGTTCTGTATCAAAAAATGGATAGTTTTAAGATGCGAAGCAGTTTTGGGATAGAGATTTTTCGTTAAGACAAAGAATAAAAATCCGACAAATACTGACGTATTGTCGGATTTTTTGATGCAATATTAGCGGAAAAGGTCATTCCAAAACCGATTCCTCCCTATGTGAAGATGCCGGTACTTTACTTTTTTTCTTTATTATGGTAAAATATAGTGATAAATTGATTAAAGGAAGAATTGTTATGGCGTTTGACGGTATTGCAACTGCCTGTATAACCTATGAACTTAAAGACGTGTTAGTGGGCGGAAGAATTGACAAAGTATTGCAACCCGAATTTGATGAGATAAATTTAATAATAAGAAACAACGGACAAAACCACAGAGTTGTTATGAGTGCAAGTTCCAACACCCCAAGAGTACATCTGTCAAAAGTGCAGAAAGAAAACCCTGAAAAAGCACCAATGTTTTGTATGCTTTTAAGAAAGCATCTCTTAGGCGGAAGAGTTGTTGACGTGGTACAACCCGATTTTGAAAGAATAATCCAGTTTCACATAGAAAGCAAAGACGAACTTGGTGACGTTTCGGTAAAAAAACTTATAGTGGAAATAATGGGACGTCACAGTAACATTATCCTTGTTTCTTCCAAAAACAAGGTGTTGGGAAGTATAAAACACATTGATTTTTCGGTATCAAAGGTACGACAGTTGTTGCCTGGAATGGATTATGAATATCCACCGTCGCAAGGTAAACTTAATCCCGTTAAAGCAACGGAAGACGAAATTTTATCAGTAATTTCGCAAAAGGATGTGCTTTTGGACAAACTTATTACTGATAATTTTACAGGTATTGGCTCTATGTCTGCCAGGGAAATGGTTTACGGTTTTTTTGGCACTGCTGATGTTTATACGAAAGAGTTACAGGGTTTTACGAAATGGCTTTACGAGTTTTTTCAAAAAATCAGAAGCAACGGATTTTCACCATGTCTTATTTACAAAAATGACAAAATTTCCGATTTCAGCGCAATTTTTATCAATCAGTATGAGAACGGTGCTGTTGTTGAAAAATACCCGTATCTTAATGTTGCAATAGAGAGTTACTATACAAAAAAAGACAAAAAAGAAAGAATGGCGCAAAAAACTGCACGTCTTTCGAAATTTATTGACAACAACATAGCAAGATGCAGAAAAAAACTTGTTATACAGCATGATAAAATGCAGGAGTGCAAAGACAAGGAAAAATACAAAGTATACGGGGATTTATTAACTGCCAATCTTCACAGAATACAAGAAAAGGCAACTTTTATTACCGTCGAGAACTATTATAATAATATGGAACCCGTGACAATAGAATTAAAGCCCGAACTTTCGCCTTCAAAAAATGCACAACGGTATTATAATTTATATCAGAAATGCAAAAACGCGGAAGTAATGACTAAAAAGCAGATGCAAATTGCAAATGAGGAACTTTATTATCTGGAAAGTGTTGCCGAGGAACTTGCCCGTGCAGAAACTGAAACTGACATTAACGAGATAAAAGAAGAGTTGATTACGGGCGGTTACTACAAAGAAAATACCAAGGGCAAAAAGAAACAGAATGTTTCAAAACCTATGGAGTTTGATATTGACGGATATGTTCTTTTAGTTGGCAAAAACAACATACAAAACGATACGCTTACATTAAAGTTGGCAAGAGGCAATGACTTGTGGCTTCATACAAAAAACATTCACGGAAGTCACGGGATAATTAAAACCAACGGTGAAATGCCTTCTGACGATACAATAGTAAAATGTGCAAAAATTGTGGCGTATTACAGTAAAGCCCGCAATTCTGCCAACGTTCCTGTGGATTTTACGGTTGCTAAAAACGTAAAAAAACCAAGGGGTGCAAAGCCGGGAATGGTGATTTATGATAATTACAATACCGTAAATGTAAAGCCCGAAAAATAAAGTTTGCTAAATATATATTTTTGTGATAAAATAGTAATAATGTTTACGAAAGGACGAGATACAATGGGAAAATATTATATTACAACCGCTATTGCATATACATCAAGAAAGCCACATATAGGCAATACTTATGAAATAGTTTTAACAGATGCAATTGCGAGATACAGACGTTTAATCGGTGACGACGTTTTCTTTTTAACAGGTACCGACGAACACGGTCAGAAGATTCAGGAACTTGCTGAAAATTCGGGTGTGACTCCCAAGGAATATGTTGACGGTATTGCAGGAGAAGTACGTGCTATATGGGATTTAATGAACACAAGTTACGATAAATTTATAAGAACTACCGACGATTATCACGAAAAAACAGTACAGGAAATATTTAAGAAACTGTACGACCAGGGGGACATATACAAGGGCAAATATGAGGGGCTTTACTGCGTGCCCTGTGAAAGTTTCTTTACCGAAACTCAGGCAGAAAACGGAATTTGCCCCGATTGCGGACGCCCTGTGACAAAAACAGTAGAAGAAGCATATTTCTTTAAAATGAGCAAATATCAGGACAAACTTATGAAGCACATAGAAGAAAATCCTGATTTTATAAAACCCGAGTCAAGAAAAAAAGAAATGGTTAATAATTTCTTAAAACCGGGACTTCAGGACCTTTGCGTATCACGTTCTTCATTTACCTGGGGTGTACCTGTTTCTTTTGACGACAAGCACATTATTTATGTATGGATTGACGCTTTGTCAAACTACATTACTGCTCTTGGCTACACTCCCGACAAAAAAGGTGAGTTGTATGAAAAATACTGGCCTGCAAATGTCCACATTATCGGTAAAGACATTCTTCGTTTCCACACAATTTACTGGCCAATTCTTCTTATGGCTTTGGGAGAACCATTGCCCAAACAGATATTTGGTCATCCCTGGATGCTTTTCGGCGAGGACAAAATGAGTAAATCAAAAGGCAACGTTATTTATGCTGATGATATGGTAAACCACTTTGGCGTGGATGCAGTAAGATATTATATGCTTCACGAAATGCCGTACGCACAGGACGGAACAATAACCTATGAAACATTTATAAGCAGATATAATTCTGAACTTGCAAACACATTGGGTAACCTTGTTAACAGAACGGTAGCAATGGTTAAAAAGTATTTTGACGGTGTATTATATACTGACGGCGAAAAGGATGCACTTGATGACGAACTTATTAAAACCGCTCTTGATGCAAAAGCAAAAATGGAAGTATCAATGGAAGATTTAAGAGTTGCAGATGCAATTGATTCCGTATGGGATATTGTGAGAAGAAGCAACAAGTACATTGACGAAACTATGCCCTGGGCGCTTGCTAAAGACGAAAACGGCAAAGACAGATTAAAAGCAGTTTTATATAATCTTGTAGAGTGCATAAGATACATTTCTGTAATGCTTACACCCTTTATGCCTGAAACTGCAGAAAAAATTGCTCAGCAGATTAACTGTGACGCACTTTCCTGGGATACACTTAACGAATTTGGTAAAATAGAAAATGGCAAATCGGTAGGAGAAGCAACTCCCTTGTTTGCAAGAATTGACGAAGCGAAGAAATTAGAGGAGTTAATAAATGGTTAATTTGTTTGACAGTCATGCCCATCTTGACGATGAAATGTTTGACGCTGACAGAGAACAGGTTATTGAAAATATTAAAAATAGCGGTGTAAAACTTGTTACAAACATTGCAAGCAGTATAAAAACATCATATCAGTCGGTAGATTTGGCGGAAAAATATGACTTTATTTACGCCACAGCGGGCGTGCACCCGTCAGACGTGTATGATATGACGGACAGTGACCTTGATACAATTGAAAAACTGTCAATGCACAAAAAAGTTGTAGCAATTGGTGAAATTGGTCTTGACTATCACTATGACGGATATGACGAAAACCTGCAGAAACACTGGTTTTTAAAACAGTTAAAACTTGCAGAGAAACTTGATATGCCAGTAGTTGTCCACTCCCGTGATGCGGCAAAAGATACTATGGATATTTTAAAATCCGTAAACACTGAGGGCATAATTCATTGCTATTCGGGGAGTGCCGAAATGGCAAAAGAATATATAGATATGGGTTACTATATTTCTTTTACGGGAACAGTTACTTATAAAAATGCCAAAACTGCAGTCAAGGTGGCATCTGAAATTCCTCTTGAGAGACTTCTTATTGAAACGGACAGTCCGTATCTTTCGCCCGACGGGTTTCGCGGTACAAGAAACGACAGTTCAAGGGTAAGATATGTGTGCGAGAAAATTGCACAGTTAAGAGGTATCAGTCCGGAGCAGTTGGCGGATATTACTTATGAAAATGCGAAAAGGGTGTATAGAATTGATAATCAGTTATAATTTAGGTAATTCACTTTACATAAACCTTACAAACAGATGTTCAAACAGTTGTGATTTTTGTTTAAGGGCGTCTAAAGGTCAACCCGAAATTGACAGCGACAAATGGGAAACAAGTGACGATTTAAGCGGAACAAGTGAACTGTGGCTTGACTACGAGCCCGAAGTTTCCGAAATTATCGAAGACCTGGCAAAAAGAGATTTGAAATCTTACGATGAAATAGTTTTTTGCGGTTTCGGTGAGCCGTTTATGAGATTTTACGATTGTGTTGAAATTGCAAAATGGTTAAGAGAACAACAGGTTAAAAAAATAAGGGTAAACACAAACGGTCAGGCAAATCTTATTTTTAATACTGACGTTACGCCTCTTATGGCCGGCTTGTTTGACGTTGTATCTGTAAGTTTAAATAACAAAAATGCAAAAGAATATGA
>JAFQVC010000165.1 GCA_017408205.1 Clostridia bacterium
CACCAACCGGCAACTCTCTTTAAGGGTTTTCCCAACCTACTGGTTTCTGCTCAAACGCATTTAAATTACTTGTATTTTACCACTTTGTTTTTTAAAAGTCAATGATTTTTAAAAAATTTATTCGTTGTAGCAAGTAAATATTTCTTCTACACGTTCTTTATCTTTATTTTTGGTAAATGCACTTACCAAAGGCACTATAACCACAGAAACCGCCATTGCAAAGACGCCCATTTCTGGAGATTTTGCCGCTGCTGCAGAAAAACCTGAGTTAAGTGAGATAACCAGAGTTGAAACGCCTACAACCAAAAGTCCTGAAAGGATACCTGCATACGCGCCTGCCTTTGTAATCTTCTTTGAGAACAGTCCCCAGATGTAAGGTCCTATAAAGCAACCTGAAACGATACCCCACGAGAAAGACATAAGGTTTACGATAATAGGAATGTTCTGTGTTGCAAAGATAAAGGAACAGGCAACAAACAACAGGCAGAAAAGTCGCGTCAAAAACATCTGTGTCCGAGAGTTTGTTTGTTTCTTTCTTACTGCGGGGATAAGGTCAGTTGCAACGGCAGATGCCGAAGTCAGAACAACCGCCCCTAAAGTTGACATAGACGCCGAAAGAAGAAGTATCACAATAACTGCCAGAAGGATAATTCCCAAAGTACTGCCACCTAAAACTTCCATAAGAAGTGTAGGTATTACGGCGTCAACTCCGCCTTCGGGAAGAACACCGCCAAGTATTAGTCTTGAGGTGCTTCCGATAAGGTATGCACCGCAACCGATAACAATGCAGAAAATTGTGGAAATAATTGTACCTCTTTTAATAGCCGCAGTATCTTTTATTGCATAGAATTTGCCAATCATCTGCGGAAGTCCCCATGTACCGAAACTTGTTAACATTATATTAAAGCAAAGGAACTTAAATGACGAGCCACCGAAAATATTTGTTAACTGTTTACCGTCCTGCGGGATGGCTTTTAAGTTTTCCACAAGACCAACAAGTCCGCCCACTGCGTCGTTGCCAAGTACCGCAACAACAAGACACACAACACCCACAATCATAATTACTCCCTGAATAAGGTCGGTGTAAGAGGTTGCTATGTATCCTCCTGCAACAAGATAAATTCCTGTCAGACAGGCAATCAGAAGCATCCATACCCAGGTTTCAACACCGGGGAATATTGCTGAGAACAGTGAGCCAAGACCTTTATAAACTGCTGCAGAATAAGGAACTAAAAACACAAATATAATAACTGCCGCCAGAACCTTCATACCTTTTGAAGCATAACGCTTTTCAAAGTAATCGGGCATAGTTCTTGCATTTAATTTTTTAGTCATTTTTCTTGTTTTGTTTGCAAATAACAGCCAGGAAAGAAGACAGCCCAAAACTGCATTGCCGATTCCAATCCATATACTGCCAATGCCTATGTTCCAGCCGTGCTGACCTGCATAGCCAACAAAAACAACTGCAGAAAAATATGCAGTTCCGTAGGCGAAAGCGGATGCCCACGCGCCAATGTTTCTGCCGCCTATCAGAAATCCGTCAAGTGTTTTTGACTTACCGAAACTGAAAACTCCGATAAACGCCATTATAAGCCCATATATTAAAAGAGCGATAATTGTGTAAAGTTGTGCATTTGTCATTTTAATTTCCTCCAGATGTTGCTTTTTTCTGTAACATAGTATATAATACCTTTTAAGATTAGTCAAACGAATAGTTTTAATATTTATTATCGATATTTTCGATGTTGGAGGAAAGGTTATGGAACTGCGAAACTTAATTACATTTACACAGGTTGCAGAACTTGGGAGTTTTACAAAAGCCGCACAGCAACTGGGCTACTCCCAGTCAACAATTTCATTTCAGATTAAACAGTTGGAGGAGGAACTGGACTGTCTTTTGTTTGAAAGAATAAACCACACCATAACGCTGACGGAAAAGGGGCGGGAACTTGTGTCTTACGCCCATCAGGTAATGGCATTAACGGACGAATTCAAGGAAAGTCTCGACCAGGAGCAACAGTTTAAAGGGCATATTCACATTGTAACTCCCGACTCTGTGTGCGACGATATGATTAACAAAAACTACATAGATTTTCACAGCAGATATCCCGACATTTCTGTTAAATTTACAACTGCAGACACTTCCGTTATGTTTGATATGCTTGACCACAACGAAGCAGACGTTATTATTACCCTTGACAGTCATTCCTACCACAAAGACTATGTTATTGCAAAGGAGCAGCACGTTTCTATGAACTTTGTTGCAAACCCCAAGTCAAAGTTTGCAGGAATTAAGAATTTGTCAATTCACGATATTATAAACGAGCCATTTATACTGACGGAATACGGTCAGGGGTACAGACGTGTTTTTGACAAAGAGTTGGCTAAACATTCCCTTGAAATAACCCCTGTACTTGAAATTGGAAGAACAGATATAATAACATCTCTTATTACAAAGGGAAATATGATTTCCTTTTTGCCCGATTTTGTTACAGAAAAAATGGTTAAAGAGGGCAAATTATGCTACCTTGACGTTTGCGATATGAATATAGATATATGGAAGCAACTTATATATCACAAAAACAAATGGCTTTCAAAGTCTCTTAAAACTTATATTGACTATATAATGGAAAAAGAGTTCAACTGACGTTGAACTCTTTTTTTATAAATTAACATTATATTCTTTCACATAACCGTGTGCTCCGAAAACTTTCCAACTGCCCACGCCAAGGCGTTCTGTAATTGCTTTTCTTTCCTCCTGACATAACACGGGGTCAGTATCAACGGACGTCATAAGTATGGGAGCATACTTATTATATTCTGCCTGTTGTGCGGTAAGTCCGTGAGTATTGATATAGACATCTCCCGTAATTGCTATGTGATTAAAATAATCAATAAGGATAATTTCCCCGGGAAGGTGTCCTCCTTTTCCCTCATACACTTCAAAACGAAGTTCGCCGAAATCAAAAAAGCCGATTTGAGTAAGAGGGCCGACACAGTCCCTGTCATTCCACAATGCCGTAATTTTTTCAGGACTTACCGGTTGATAGGAAGTCAGCGTTTTGCAAATTTTAACATAGGGTTTATGCAATGGGTTTTCTTCTCTGTATCCGTTTTTGCCCTCGTATTCGTTTTTAAGACAGGCAACTGTTTTTTTACTTGCAATTACTCTGTCAAAAAGGGGCAGAAGTCCGCAATGGTCAACATCTGCATGGGTTATAAGCACAGTTTTTTCCATGCTTTGAAAATCGGGAACAACAGAGGATAAAACCTTTGTCATTTCATCTTTGTAACAGGCGTATCCGCTGTCAACAAACAACACCTTGCCATTGCTTTTTATAATTATGGTATTGCTTCCGCAAGGTGGCTCAACAAGAGTTATTTCGGTGTTGTCCGTTATTTTATGGGTGCTTATGCGGGGGTTAAAGTTTTCCCCCTTTGACGCCCCTAAAAGTTCAGCAAATTTACTAATGCTGTCAAAGGTACGGTAAGGCGACAAACCCTGCTCGTCAAGAGTCTGCATTGCAAGATTGACGTGAACTGTAAGTTCACGGCTTACCTCCTCCGACAGTCCCATAACCTGCGACAAGCCCGAAACATAACTGTTGTAAAAGATACTGTTGTCATATACCCTTTCTGAGCTGTTATAGTCTATCACCCGCACTTTGCATATTTTTTCCGCTTCTTTTAAAAATTCCGAAATTCTGGCGGAGTTGTCAACATACAGTCCCATTTTAAAATACTGATAATCTGTTCCGTTTTCCTGAGAACTGATATAGGAAATATTGAAATTAAATTCATTTATAATCTCAAGTACCTTTGTTACGCTTCCCGGAACATCCGCAAGACAAAACTCTATTAAAACAACACTTGTTTTGTTTATATTGCTTTGCAGATAGCCGATTTTTTCAAGTTCTGTATCCGCTTTTGCCAATTGCTCCGCTGTTCCATCTGCATCAATAAACAAAGTGTGGGAATCAACCGCCTTGTTATAACTTACACGGGTAATATTGACACCCAGTGCAGAAAAGCATTTACTTGCCTTTAAGAAGGCACCGATATGGTTGGGCATTGAAGTAACATACGTTTTTTTCAATTTCGCCACCCCGTTACCTTATTTATTCATTTTTTCCATATCGTTCTTTCTGATTTCTACACGTCTTACCTTACCGCTGATTGTTTTTGGCAGTTCATCAACAAACTCAACAATTCTGGGGTATTTATAAGGTGCAGTATGTGTTTTTACATATTCCTGAATTTCTTTCTTCAGTTCATCTGTGCCATTAGTTCCCTTTACAAGAACGATTGTTGCTTTAACAATCTGTCCTCTTACCTCATCGGGAACGGGTGTGATTGCACATTCTAAAACATAGGGAAGTTCCATAATAACGCTTTCGATTTCGAAAGGTCCGATACGGTATCCCGATGATTTGATAACGTCATCGATACGACCAACGTACCAAAGGTATCCGTCTTCGTCCATTGTTGCCTGGTCCCCTGTGTGGTAGTATCCGTCATACCACACTTCTTTTGTTTTTTCTTCGTCTAAATAATAGCCGATAAACAAACCGCAGGGAACATCGTCTTTTACTCTTATGCAGATTTCACCTGTATCGCCTGTTTTACACTCGTTTCCGTCCGGGTCTAAAACAACAACGTCATACAGTGGGCTTGGTCTTCCCATAGAGCCGATTTTCGGTGTAGAGCCAACAAAGTTTGCAATAGAAAGAGTTGTTTCGGTCTGTCCGAAGCCCTCCATAATTGTAAGTCCCGTTGCTTTTTTAAACTGGTTAAATACTTCAGGGTTCAGCGCTTCACCTGCTGTTGTTGCATACTCGATTGAAGAAAGGTCGTACTTTGACAAATCTTCCTTAATGAAAAATCTATACATCGTAGGCGGTGCGCAGAATGTTGTAATGTTGTATTTCGCAAACATAGGCAAAATATCTTCTGAATGGAAGCGGTCAAAGTCATAAGTAAATGTTGCCGCTTCGCACAGCCACTGACCGTAAAGTTTACCCCACAGTGCTTTACCCCAGCCCGTATCGGAAATTGTAAAATGAAGTCCGTCAGGGTTTACGTTATGCCAGTGCTTTGCAGTAGGATAATGACCTAAAGCGTATTTATATGAATGTGTTGCAATACGGGGATAACCTGTTGTTCCTGATGTAAACAGCATAAGCATAGGGTCATTTCCGCAAGGTGTGTTTTCTGTGCGGTAATAGTGTGTACTGAAACGCTCCATTTCAACGTTAAAGTCTTTCCAGCCATCTTTGCTTCCGCCCACTAACACTTTAACCATATGGGGGAATTCCTTTGCTGCTTTTTCCGCTTCGTATGAAACGTCGCCGTCTGCAGTACAAACAATTGCCTTTACTTTTGCGGCTTTGTATCTGTATTCGAAATCGTGCTCAACAAGTTGGTTTGTTGCAGGGATTGCGATAGCACCGATTTTATGAAGTGCAAGCATACAGAACCAGAACTGGTAATGTCTTTTTAGTACAAGCATTACTGTATCGCCTTTTTTGATGCCTAAAGACTCAAAGTAATTTGCAGTTTTTGCAGAATACTTTTTCATATCGGAGAAAGTAAAGCGTCTGTCCGTTTTGTCGTTTGCCACCCACATCATAGCAAGTTTGTCGGGGTTCTTTTCAGCGATTGCATCAACACAGTCAAATGCAAAATTGAATTTGTCTTCATTTTTAAATGTGATGCCGTTAAATACGCCATTTTCGTCATAAGATGATTCTATAAATTTATCTGCAACAGTTTCGCCTTTGTTTTCTTTTACAACTGTTTTTGATGCAACATAAGGTGTTTCGGGGTACTCTTCGGAAACAGTACCGTCCTGTGGATTTAAAACTACTGCGTGAAATTCGCAGCCGCCCTCTGATACTGCAATCATACCGTGAGGGATAATACTGTTATAGAAAATAGAATCGCCCTCGTTTAATACGTCTATATGATTACCAACCTGAACTTTCAAAGAGCCCTTAACGATAACGTCAAATTCCTGACCGTTATGTGAACTTAATTTAATTGGCTGATTTTGTTCTTC
>JAFQVC010000166.1 GCA_017408205.1 Clostridia bacterium
AATTACAGTATATAACAGTTGAGGCAATTAAAATAGGAAAGGCAACAATTAATTGCAAGGGAAAAATGAGAATTGTGATTTTACCTAAAGAACTTTGCAGAATGCTCACGGAATACGCGAAAACCAACAAAATAACAAACGGACCGCTGTTTGTTACAAAGACAGGAAAACCCTTAGACAGAAGTACAGTATGGAAAATGATGAAAGCACTTTGCGAAAGTGCAAAAGTATCAAAAGATAAAGTATTTCCTCATAATTTAAGACATCTTTTTGCACGTACCTATTATTCAATACAAAAAGATATTGTAAGACTTGCGGACATTCTCGGACATTCAAGTGTAAACACAACACGTATATACACAATGGAAACAGGTGAAATACACCGACGCCAGATTCAGAAATTAGGACTTTTACGGCTATAAAAAAACCACATAATCGAAATTATGTGGTAAATTATAGCCCCATCAAAATAAAGCGTGGGTACATAATAACATATTAAGGAGAGTTTGTCAATGATTTACAATTATTTTTTGAAAATTTGTTCAAAACTGCAAATGAAGACATAACGAAAAAGACCGGTTATAGTATTTTTACAATGCCCGGTCTTAAAGTCGTGTCTTATTTTAAATAAAAATATCTTTTTCAGGACTTTTTATAATAAAAACTTAACACCTTGCAACATAATTTCGATTATGTAGCAAGGTTTTTTTGATAATTACTCGGTCTTTGGCCGGTTAATTGTATGCGGAACGGTTTTCGTCTTCTTTGACCCGTGTTATATGGCAGTTTTTGTGAAGTGCCGTTCCGCATAATCGCTTTACAAAATCTGCCGTATAGCATTATAAAATTTCAGAAAGAAGGTATTTTGGTGAAAAGATTTTTGGCTTTAATTCTTTGTATTTCAATAGTTTTGAGTACAATGGGTACAGTTGTTTTTGCTGAAGGCACAGAAGCAGATGTCTGGGACGGTACTGTAGATACAAGTTGGTATAACGAAACAGACACCGAGTTTACTATTACAACAGCAGAGCAATTTGCAGGACTTGCAGAACTTGTAAATGGTGCCCAGTCTTATAATCCTGCATTGGAAAATGAAGAAACTGCTGATTTTGGGTATTACTGCGGAAAAAGTGCTACACCTGATGAAACAGCAGAAGGTATTGACTTTGAAGGTGTAACAATTAAACTTGCTGCAGACCTTGACCTTTGTGCAGTTTATGAAAACGGTGACCCCGTTTTGTTGCCCGGCGACGAAAACCTTAGTATGATGCCTGTAGGATATTCAACATACACTCCTTTTAAAGGTACGTTTGACGGTCAGAACCATACAATAAAAAACTTATTCCAGGGTGGCTGGGATCTTTATGGTTTAGATTATAACAATAAAGTTAATTTAGGTTTGTTTGGCAATGTAGCCGACGCAACCATCAAAAATCTTGTTATTGATAATTTCGGATTTAATGCCGAAATGATTCTGGGTGGAGTTGCAGGTAAGTCCAGCGGAACTTCTGTATTTGATAATATCGTTATAAAAAACAGTATAATCAACACTGGTGGTGGCTGGTATGTCGGTGGTTTAATCGGCTGGGCGTACGGTAATCAGACAATCCGTAACGTAACTATTGATGAAACTGTTACAGTAGCACAAACAGGCGGTCATTATGACACGGCGGTTGGCGGTATTATTGGCGGTTGCAATAATGTTGATGGTGAATCAATTGCTTTTGAAAACTGTGAAGTTTCATGTAAACTTGACGTATTCCATGACTCTGTGGCAAATTATAATACAGGTGTTTACAGAAACTGCGGTATGGTAATCGGCGCTATTGGTGAAGGCAATGAGATTACGATAGATGGAAAATTATATCCTGATTTTGTGTCTAAAGGACTTACTTTTAATAACGTAGAAGTAAATTTTGGCGACTGGGCAAATTATACATATTGCTGGTCATATGATTTACCCCATAACTGTCAGCGTATAGAACCCGGTATAGGGTATGCGGGTGTTGACCTTTCAAGTGTCAGCAATTACTCAGTTTCACTTATTACATTTGATGCTATCTTCGGCGCTGAAAATGCAGGGGATCTCAGCAATGTAAGAGGAGAAGTGGACGTTGAGGTTATGGAATTTCTTGACGAACAGGGTTATATCGATGCAGAATACATCAAAGTAGAAGAACCTACTGTTATTGAAGGTTTGGGAACACAAGAAAACCCTTTCTTAATTAACGACCTGGAGGAATTAAAACTTTTTGCAACCACTGTAAATAAGGGTATTACATACAGCGGTAAAGTTGTAAAACTTGCTAACGACATCGACCTTGGCAATATGGAATGGATACCAATCGGTAATTCCACACACACTTTCCAGGGAACATTTGACGGTGACAACCACACAATTTCAAATCTTATGGTTACAGGATATAAGAGTAATGTTGGTTTGTTTGGTTTTACTACAAACGGCGAAGTGAAAAATCTTACAGTTAACAACGCAAATGTATCAGGACGCCTTAATGTAGGTGTTGTTGCAGGTACGCCTTATACAAGCAAATACACAGATATTAACGTAACGGGACACGTTGAGGTAAATGGTATGGCTTACGTTGGCGGCGTTGGCGGTAAAAATGCTTATGCCGACTGGACAGACATAACCGTTGATGTTGACGATACAAGTTACGTTAATGCAAATTCAGTAGAAAACGGAACAGCGTACCGCACTTATGTCGGCGGTGTTATCGGTTTTATGGGCGAGGGCGGCCATAAGTTTGAAAATATAACATCAAACATTGACGTTAAGGGCTCAACCTGTGACGTAGGTGGTATTACAGGTATTGCACATTACGGTAACAAATTTATTAATTGTTCATCATCAGGTGATATTTATATGGAAGATGCTGCCGAAAACGAAATAGGCGGTATTGCAGGTGTTTGGCATAACGGCGGAAGTCCCGTACTTATGGAAAACTGTTCGTTTGCAGGTAACACCTACATCGCAGGAGAAAAAGTATATGTGCCAGTTTCAGGACCCTCTTACAGTGTTCCAAACTTTGAAGAAAACCAAAACACAGGAGAAATTACAATAACAGGTACAGTAACACTAAACGGCGAACCAAAAACAAATCTGAAACAGGCGATTACAGAGGCAAAGGGCATGACAGACCCCGCCGTAATTGATCTTCAAGGTAATAATGCTACATTAAACAAGGCGTATGTAATAAACAATGACATTACATTCAAAAACGGTATGCTGGTATTTGACAACTACAACGGTCTTGACCCCGACGTTTATGACCCGTCAGGAATTAATTATGCAGTTATGACCATTGGCGGAAACGTTACATTTGACAATGTAATTCTTACTGGCAAAAATGTCGTGGCACATTCCGGAATTTTCGTTTTGGGAACAAACGGTGTTATGTCTTTGAAAAACGGCTCAGTACTTGAAGTCAAGGCGCCCGAGGCGACTGCAGTTATCTATAGTGAGGGACAGGGAAAACTTGTTGTGGATGGCTCATCAGTTACAATAGATGGTAACGGTAATGCAGTACGTGGTATGCTGTCTATGGAACTTGAAGCGAACAATGCAGAAATCAGTGTTGAAAATATAAGTGATAACGCAATGAGAAACGTAAGAGGTACTGTTGACAACTCGGCAATTGTTGTTGACGGTGCTGAGTATGGTATTAAGAATACAACAGACGACATTCTTACTGTTACAAATTCAAAAATCATTGTAAAAAATACAGTAAACGAAGACGGCAATGCAGGTATTTTGCTTACTGACCGCGAAAAACTTGCTGATACAGATTCAATTGTAGATGCAAAAATCTTTATTGATAACGATGAGGGAGAAGTATATAACACACTTAATTTTGAAACAAACGGCG
>JAFQVC010000167.1 GCA_017408205.1 Clostridia bacterium
CTTTGTCTTGATGAAAATCTTGAACCTGGCGAGATGAGAGAACTCCGAAACGATGAGGTGCAAATGCTTGTTCCTGACAAAATTTAGTTGGTTTATGCAAAATATATAAAATAATTTAAAAATTTTTGTGAATTTGGGTGGTAACATTCTAATTAAATTTGTGTTATCATAGTTATGTTAGAAAATATTGCGAAAAATAGGGGAGGCAATAAAAATGGCAAGTTTAAAATTAGATGGTGTTTATAAAATATTTGCAGGCGGTGTTACTGCTGTAAATGATTTTAATTTGGAAATTGCAGACAAAGAGTTTGTGGTTTTGGTTGGACCTTCAGGTTGCGGTAAATCAACAACTCTTAGAATGATTGCAGGTCTTGAAGACATTTCAAAAGGTGAACTTTACATTGATGATAAAGTTGTTAACGATGTTCCGCCGAAGGACAGAGATATAGCGATGGTTTTCCAGAGTTATGCTCTATATCCTCACATGAGCGTATATGACAATATGGCTTTCGGTTTGAAACTTCGTAAAACACCTAAAGCAGAAATTGACAAGAGAGTTCATGAGGCGGCTAAAATTCTTGATATCGAACATTTGCTTGACAGAAAACCAAAGGCATTATCAGGCGGTCAGAGACAGCGTGTTGCTTTAGGTCGTGCTATCGTTCGTGAACCAAAAGTATTCTTAATGGACGAACCTTTGTCAAACCTTGATGCTAAACTAAGAGTTCAGATGAGAACTGAAATCAGCAAACTGCACAATAAATTGCAGACAACATTTATCTATGTAACACACGACCAGACAGAAGCGTTAACAATGGCTTCAAGAATCGTTGTTATGAAAGATGGTATTATTCAACAGGTTGCATCACCAATCGAACTTTATGCAGAACCTGCTAACTTGTTCGTAGCATGCTTTATCGGTAGCCCTCAAATGAATACATTTAACTGTACTCTTGAAAAAGATGGCGAAGGTTATGCGCTGAACTTTAACGGTTCTATGCTTAAAATTCCTCAGGGCAAAGTTTCAGATGCATTTGCAGATTATGTTGGTAAAGAAGTTATCGCAGGTGTAAGACCTGAAAACATCCACGATGACGAAGCACACATCAGCGCTGCTGACGGTGCAGTTTTGGAAGCAGATGTTGAAGTTACAGAACCAATGGGTTCAGAAACTTACTTGTATCTGTTAATCAATGGTACAAACTTTACTGCAAGAGTAAATCCGCGTACAACTGCTAAACCTGGTGACAAAATCAAGGTTGCATTTGATATGAACAAATTACACTTGTTTGATAAAGATACAGAAAAAACAATCATTAACTGATAAAATTAAGGACTTGGTCTGTGACCAAGTCCTTTTTTATAATTTGTTTTCGATTGACCAGTCCCTTGTCTGCTCTACAGCACTGTCTGACGGTCTTTTGGCATTTGTTTTTTTATCGGTTTTTTGTTTGTCTGCAAGACCTAATGTTACGTTCCTTGGCACAATGTTTTTCTTGTTTTCGTTCACAATATCACCTCATGATTATTTTTTCGAAAAACAAAAAAATAATACTTATAAAATATTGACTAAATGACATAAAATTTGATATAATATTTAAAATATACATAATTTTGATGAAGGGGTGTAAAATTTTGGATTACAACAAAAAATTTATAAAAGAGGCACTTACATTTGATGACGTTTTGCTTGTTCCGCAAAAATCAGATGTAACACCTGATGAAATCAAATTAAACACAGTTTTAACTAAAAACATTAAGTTGAATATTCCCATTATGAGTGCGGCTATGGACACAGTTACGGAGTCACGCCTTGCTATAGCCATCGCCCGTGAAGGCGGTATTGGTGTTATTCACAAAAATATGACAATTGCCGACCAGGCAACAGAAGTTGATAAAGTTAAGCGTTCAGAAAATGGTGTTATTGTTGACCCGTTCTCTTTAGGACCGGACAACACCCTTGAAGAAGCAGACAGTTTAATGGCAAAATATAAAATCAGCGGTGTGCCGATAACAGTTGACGGAAAATTAGTTGGTATCTTTACAAACCGTGATTTGCGTTTTGAAAAAGATTTTTCGAAAAAATTAAAAGACTGTATGACAAGCACAAATCTTGTTACAGCTCCCGAAGGCACAACTTTGGACCAGGCGCAGGACATTTTGCAGAAAAACAAAATTGAGAAACTCCCCATTGTTGACAAGGACGGTTACTTAAAGGGCCTAATCACTATTAAAGATATTGAAAAAGCAGAAAGATATCCTAATGCCGCAAAAGACGCTAACGGTCGCCTTTTGGTTGGTGCTGCAATCGGCGTTACAAAAGATGTTTTGGAACGTGCAAAAGCATTGATTGATGCGAAAGCAGATGTTTTGGTATTAGATTCTGCTCACGGACATTCTAAAAATATTATAGAATGCTTAAAACTTGTTAAAGCAAACTTTGATATTCCTGTAATTGCAGGTAACATAGCCACAGCGGAAGCGGCAGAAGACCTTATTAAAGCGGGTGCAGATGC
>JAFQVC010000168.1 GCA_017408205.1 Clostridia bacterium
ACAACTTTGTTTTTCAGAATTCGGAGAGGAAAGCAAGGCAAAGTTAAAAGAAACCCTTGACAGTGAGGCGTATTCCCTTGTAACAGAAAGTGAAAAATACAAGTTTAAATTTATGCTTGTAGAGTTGCTGGGAAATAAAAACTTGCAATAATGGTGTTTTTGTGATATAATAATAAAAGTGTATTTGTTCGGAAAAATAAAAATGGAGGTTTAAAAGTGTCAAAAAAACAAAAATTGAAGATAATACCTCTCGGCGGTCTTGATGAAATCGGCAAAAACATTACGGTTTTTGAGTACGGGAAAGATATCATCGTAGTAGACTGCGGACTGATGTTCCCCGATGAGGAAATGCCGGGTATTGATATTGTTATACCCGATATGTCCTATCTTGTAAAGAACAGCGACAGAGTAAGAGGGGTAATTTTAACTCACGGTCACGAAGACCATATAGGTGCATTGCCATATCTTTTTAAAGAGATAGATGTGCCTGTTTTCGGAACAAGTTTTTCTTTGGGACTTGTGGAAAACAAACTTAAGGAGCACGGATTGTCAACAAATGTTAAGATGGTGGCAAAAAAACCGGGAGACATATTCCCCGTTGGTTGTTTTAACATTGAATTTATAAGAAGCAATCACAGTATTCCCGGTGCGGTAGCCCTTGCTATTCACACCCCCATAGGTACGATACTTCATACGGGGGACTTTAAAATCGACTCAACACCAATTGACGGTGAAATGATGGATTTGGCACGTATCGGTGAACTTGGTAAACAGGGAGTTCTTGCGTTGTTCTCCGAAAGTACCAACGTTGAACGCCCCGGCTTTACAATGAGCGAGCGTACCGTTGGTGTTACATTTGACGAGATTTTCAGAAATCATCAGTCAAACAGAATTATTGTTGCAACATTTGCATCAAATGTTCACAGAATCCAGCAGATAATAAATGCCGCTTATACCTACAGAAGAAAAGTCGCAATTTCCGGCAGAAGTATGATGAATGCAATAAATGTTGCCATCGAACTCGGTTATATGAAGGTGCCCAAAAACACCATTATCGAAATAGACGAGATAGAAAAATACCCGTCAGAAAAACTTGTAATTATAACTACGGGCAGTCAGGGTGAGGCAATGAGCGCTCTTACAAGGATGGCTTTTGCCGACCATAAGAAAGTATCTATTACTCACGGTGACACGGTAATTATTTCCGCAACACCTATTCCCGGTAACGAAAAAACAGTTTCAAGAGTAATTAATCAACTGTTTAAATTGGGTGCAGAGGTAATATACGAGTCGTTAGCCGACATTCACGTTTCAGGTCACGCCTGCAGAGAAGAATTAAAACTTATTTTAAGTCTTGCAAAACCGAAGTTTTTCTTCCCCGTTCACGGAGAATTCCGTCACCTTATGCAACACGCAAAACTTGCTCAGTCTATGGGAATAGACGAAGACAACATATATATTCTGACTATAGGCGAAGTTATGGAACTTGGCAGAGACAGTTGTAAAAAAGCAGGAACGGTGCCGTCAGGTAAAGTTCTTGTTGACGGTCTTGGTGTTGGTGATGTAGGAAACATCGTTCTTCGAGACAGAAAACATCTGGCAGAAGACGGACTTATTGTTGTGGTTGTAAATATAGATTGCCAGTCAAAGGAAATAACTGCAGGTCCCGATGTTATATCACGTGGCTTTGTGTATATGAGGGAAAGTGAAGATTTGATTGAAGCAATAAAGGATTGTGCAAGAAAAGCAATTGAGGATTGCCTTAACAAAAATGCAGGAGACTGGAATACAATTAAGTCAAGAGTTAAGAACAAAATTTCAGATTTCTTGTACGAAAAAACAAAGCGTAAACCAATGATTTTACCTGTTATTATGGAAACAGAGTAAAAGACGGGCAGGGCACACCTGCTCTTACATAAGGGTGACAGGAACTATCCGAACCACGCCTTAAACCATGCAATTTCGGTGTATTTCGGCTTGTCATCTTTGCAAGGCGTCAGCCTTGCGGCATCTTTCGCACCAAAATCCTCTCGAAATTCCATCGATTTAAGGTCGAAGAATTTTCAAAGAGGGAATTTTATGACTATGCAAGGCAAAAACGCAGGTAAGCCAACGGATTACCGAGTATTTTAATGTGGCAGAGGCCAAAATTGACCTTTGAAAATCGAGGTTGGGATAGTTTCTGTCACCCTAAGGAGGAAAAAATATGTATAAAATTATTACAGACTGCGGTGCAGATTTGCCAAGTTGGGTACAAGACCAATTCGGCGTGGAAATTTTACCCTTTACTGTTACAAGTGATGGCGAGAGTAA
>JAFQVC010000169.1 GCA_017408205.1 Clostridia bacterium
AACAATTAAAGGTACGGTTGAAAACTTAATATACAGCAACAGCCAGAACGGGTACACGGTTTTGAATGTTCTTTTGCAGGACGGCACAGAACTTTCCGTTGTGGGATATCTCCCGGGAATTTCCGAAGGAGAGCAGGTGGAGATTACGGGCAATTATACTGTTCACCCCAAATACGGTGAACAGTTTTCCGCATTGTCTTATGTACGTGTTTTGCCACAGAAACTGTCCGAAATTATCAAGTTTTTGTCCTCGGGAATTATTAAAGGGGTAGGTCCTGCTACGGCGAAAAAAATAGCGGACAGGTTTGGTGAGGAGTCTCTTGAAATAATTGCGGACTACCCTGCACGCCTTGCGGAAATTTCGGGTATCTCAGAGAAAAAAGCCCTTGAAATAGGTAAAAGTTATGTAGAGCAATTAGGTGTCCGTGACGTTGTAATGTTCTTTCAGCGTTACGGAATTTCCTCAAAATTTGCTATGAAAATATACCAGAAATACGGGCTTACATCAGTTGAACAGATAAAGTTAAATCCTTATCTTCTGGCAGAACAGGTGCGTGGCATCGGCTTTAACAAAGTTGACGGAATTGCACTGTCTTTGGGCTTTTCTCATAATGACAAAAGGAGAATTTGTGCAGGTGTGATTTACTGCCTTTATTCTGCGGCACTGAACGGTCACAGTTTTTTGCCGAAAGGTATGCTTGTTGAAAATGTGGTAAAACTTTTGGACGTTGACGAGGGAGAGGCGGAAAATGCCGTTACCTCTTTGGTTTTTGCAGAAAAGATATACATTGAAAAGCACACAATGTTTGACGCAGTTTATCTTCCCGTTTACAAAAATGCAGAAGATTACACTGCAAAAAGGATTAAATCATATAACAACATTTATAAAAAAGACAAAAAGAAAGTTGACAAGATACTTGGGAATATAGAAAAACAGCAGAACATTGTCCTTGCAGATATGCAAAAAGAGGCAGTTTATACCGTTATGGATAACGGCGTTACTGTAATAACGGGCGGACCCGGTACCGGCAAAACCACCATAATAAACGCCATAATAAAAGTAATGGAAGAAATGGGTAAAACTGTTTTTCTTGCGGCACCGACGGGAAGAGCCGCAAAACGTATGACCGAAATGTGCGGGGTTGAGGGTAAAACTATCCATCGTCTTCTGGAAGTTGAGTTCAAAGATGACGACGAAACCACATTTTTTGGCAAAAACGAGGACAACCCCATAGACTGTGATGTTCTTATTATCGATGAAACAAGTATGGTTGACATACTTTTAATGAGTTCTGTTTTAAAGGCGTTAAAACCAACTGCAAGATTGATTCTCGTAGGCGACAGCGACCAGTTGCCATCTGTTTCCGCAGGATATGTTCTTCGTGACATTATTGCTTCGGGTGCGGTAAAAACCATTGCATTGACCGAAATTTTCAGACAGGCAAAAGAAAGCGCCATAGTAGTAAATGCCCATTTGATTAACGGGGGAAAGTATCCCGAACTTAACAACGCAGACAATGATTTCTTTCTGGTACGTCGTGACAGTGCCGCTGATATAGTTTCAACCATTGTGCAACTTAGCGAAAAGCGGCTGCCCAATGCGTATGGTTTTGACAGCGTAAACCAGATTCAGGTTATTTCACCCACAAGAAAAGGACAGGCAGGTGTTGTGGCATTAAACGAGAAACTTCAGGCGGCGTTAAACCCAAAAAGCAAAACTAAAAAAGAAAAGACCTTCGGTGGCGTAACTTTCCGCGAGGGTGACAAGGTTATGCAGAACAAAAACAACTATGACATTGAATGGACCAAAGGAGAATTAAGAGGCAACGGCGTATTTAACGGCGACATAGGATATATTGAATGTGTTGATTTGTATGAGGAGATTTTAACTGTAGTATTTGATGACAAACAGTATGTTTATAATTTTTCTCAGGCAGACGAACTGGAACTTGCTTATGCAATTACTGTGCACAAAAGTCAGGGAAGTGAATTTGATGCAGTTGTTATGCCTATGTACCCCTGTGCACCTATGCTTCAAAACAGAAACCTGTTATATACGGCTGTTACAAGGGCAAAGAAACTTGCGGTATTGGTTGGCCGTGAAGAATGTATTAAAACTATGGTTGACAACAAAAGCGAACAAAAGCGGTATTCGGGACTGCAAAAGAAATTAGAGGAATAATTATGAAGGCATTAAGATTTATATCCAATATTTTTTGTCCGCCAAAGTGTATATTTTGCGGGAAACTGCTTGGTGTTGATTCATATTACAACCACTGCGACAAATGTATGACTGACCTGAAAATTAAAAATGAAAGAATATGTGAGGTTTGCGGACGCCCTATAGATGTTCCCAGAGGAGATTTAATGTGTTTTACCTGCATAAATGAACGGTACGATTTTAACAGAAATATTGCACCGTTTTTGTATAAGGGTGCTGTTAAAGAAGCGATACTTACTATGAAGTTTAATGCCAATCAGCAATGGATTGCATACTCTTTCGGTGAAATTCTGGCACAACATATTAAAGAACTGTACGGTGATATTGAATTTGACGGGATAGTTTATGTTCCCATATCCAAAAAGCGTTATGAGAAAAGAGGGTACAATCAGGCGGAAATTATTGCAAAATCTTTGGGTAAAGTTCTTGGCATACCAGTTTTAAAAGACACTCTTATTAAATTTAAGGACACGCCGAAACAAAGTACATTGTCCGCAACGAAGAGACGTGAAAATGTCAGGGGCTCATATAAAACGGGCAAAACTGATGTTACGGATAAAGTATTACTTTTGATTGATGATGTATTAACTACGGGCTCAACTATGAGTGAATGTGCAAAGATGCTTACAAAAGCGGGTGCACTTCTGGTATATGGTGCGACGGTTGCGGTAACAGAAGGATGGGATAAAAAGTGGAGATTAAAAGGAAAAAGATTAAAAATAACAAAGAGAAGTATGATTTAATATATAAAGTGGCGGTTACACTGATTTCCATTATTGTTGTGGTTTTGTTTATGATTGTCAGGAATTACGAAAAGCCAACAGGGGGAATAACGGTAAACATAAAAGGGCATGTTGTAAATGAAGGAGTTTATACTCTGGAAAAAGGAAGTACGGTATCTGATGCGGTAGAACTTGCGGGCGGGTTTACAGATACTGCGGACAAAGAATACATAAATCCTGCAGAAACGTTGTCTGACGGAGAAGAAATTTATATCCCTGCAAAAAGCAGGGATATAACAGATAAAATAAATATCAATACCGCATCGGAAAAACAACTTGACAGTTTGCCCGGAATAGGACCGGGAACTGCCAGAAGAATTATAGAATACCGTGAAAAGCACGGAAACTTCCGGTATATTGATGAACTAATGAATGTTAAAGGTATAGGTGAGAAAACCTTTGACGAAATAAAAGGATATATTACTTTAGGGTGACAGGAGCCATCCGAGCCACGCCTTAAAACGCGTAATTTCGGTGTATTTCGGCTTGTCATCTTTGCAAGGCGTCAGCCTTGCTGCATCTTCCGCACCAAAATCCTCTCGAAATTCCATCGATTTAAGGTCGAAGAATTTTCAAAGAGGAAATTTTATGACTATGCAAGGCAAAAACGCAGGTAATCCTGACGGATTACCGAGTATTTTAACGTGGCAGAGGCCAAAATTGACCTTTGAAAATCGAGGTTCGGATAGCTCCTGTCACCCTAAACTACATTCTGAGGTGTTCCATTAAGGAACATCTCAATATTTTTTTGCACGATGACAAGAAGGTTTTCTCTTACTGTTTTAGGTGCCCAGCCGATGTGAGGGGTGATTACGATATTTTTTGCCGTAAGCAATGGGTTATGGGGCTCCATTGGCTCTACAGAAACCACATCTACTGCGGCATAAAGTTTGTCATTATTAAGTGCCTCTGCTAAGTCCTGCTCGTTTATTACGGGACCGCGGGAAGTATTTATTAAAAGACATCCCTTTTTCATTTTGCTTAAAGTATCTTTGTTAATAAGGTTTTTGGTGTCTTCCGTAAGAGGACAGTGAAGCGATATTATGTCACTGACTTCAAGTAATTCTTCAAAAGAAAGGAAGGTGTGCTTTGAATCGGGATAGGGCTTGTTTCTGTGGTTGCAATAAACAACATTCATCGAAAAGGCATCTGCAATTTTTGCAACTTCTCTGCCTATTGAACCGTAGCCCACTATGCCGATAGTCATTCCTTTAAGGGCGGTAAGTTGAGTTACCCAGTAACAAAAATCCTCCGAGTTACACCATCCTCCGTCTTTTACGGAAGCGTTAAGTTCCGTAACTTTGTTGTAGTGGTGCAAAATATATGCAAATACAAGTTGTGCAACGGATTTTGTACTGTATTCAGGTACGTTTGAAACAGGGATACCCAGTTCTTTGGCGTATGAAACATCTACGGCGTTGTAGCCCGTTGCAAGAGTGGTAATGAATTTTATATTGGGGCACTTGTCCATAACATCTTTGGTTATTAGTGCTTTGTTAGTAATTACAAGTTCTGCGTCGCCTATTCTTTCGGCAACCAATTCGGGGGAAGTTCTGTCATAGACGGTCAGTTCGCCGAACTTTTTAAAGCCGTCCCAGGACAAATCTCCGGGGTTTGTTGTGTATCCGTCAAGGACTACGGTTTTCATATCATATCACACCTTTTTCTTTAATAAATTTATTATACAATTATCCTGGGTTTAAATCAACATTTTATTAAAAAATTATAGACAAACCCGATTAAAAATGGTAAAATATTATTAATATGATTGGAGGTATTACTTATGAACGAAAAATTAAAAATGTATGAAGAAAAAATGGACAAATCTATCAGTTTCTTTCATAGCGATATTAATACTTTGCGTGTAGGAAGAGCAAACCCTGCGGTTTTAGACAAAGTTAAGGTTGAATATTACGGTGTGCCCACACCTCTTGCTCAGGTCGGTACTATTGCGGTTCCTGAACCACAGACTATTACCATTCAACCCTGGGATGCATCAATTTTAGGCGAAATTGAAAAAGCAATCAATAAATCTGATATCGGTATCAATCCCCAGAATGACGGCAAATTAATTCGCCTTAATTTCCCGCCGCTTACTGAGGAACGCAGAAAAGAAATTGCAAAATCTCTGAGCAAAAAATCAGAAGAAGCAAAAGTAAACATAAGAAATATCAGAAGAGAAGCAATTGACTACTTCAAGAAAGAACTTAAAAACAAAACTATGACAGAAGACGAAGTTAAAGGTGCGGAAGAAGATACACAAAAATTAACAGACAAAAAAATTGCTGAAATTGAAACAATCACCAAGAAAAAGGAAAAAGAAATTTTAGAGGTTTGATATGTTTTTTAAAAAAAACAAAGACACCATAGATTTTAATAATTTGCCTTTAAGTATAGGTATTATTATGGACGGTAACGGCAGATGGGCTAAAAAACGTGGTTTGCCCAGAAGTGCAGGGCACCGTGCAGGTGCGGAAACTTTAAGAAAAATAGTTGAGTACTGCGATAAAATAGGCATCAAATCCGTTACTGCTTATGCCTTTTCAACAGAAAACTGGAAAAGACCAAAAGAAGAAGTTGACAACTTAATGAAACTTCTGGAGGAGTATCTGTCCGATGCAAAAAACTCTCTTCACGGTAAAAATGCGGTAATTAGGGTTGTGGGAGACAGAACTGCACTCACTCCCTCTATATGCCAGAAAATAAAAGAAACAGAGGAAATGACAAAGGATAATACGGGAGTTGTATTAAACCTTGCCATTAATTACGGCGGAAGAGATGAAATTGTATCTGCAGTAAACAAGTGCATTAAAGAAGGGATTACGGAAATTTCCGAACAGGATATAAGTGCCCGTCTTTATAACAGCGACTTTCCCGACGTGGACCTTATTATAAGACCAAGCGGGGAATATCGGCTTTCCAATTTTATGTTGTGGCAAAGTGCTTATGCAGAATTGTGGTTTGACAATGTTTTGTGGCCCGATTTTACCAAAAAGCACTTAGATAAGGCAATTATAGATTACCAGAAAAGAAACAGACGCTTTGGCGGTGTTTTGGAGGAATCGTAAAATGAAACAAAGGATTATTACGGGAACAGTATGTGCGCTGGTTTTGATTGCAGTTTTACTGTCCCCCAAAATAGTTTTGGAAATAGGCGTGTCGCTTGTTGCGGCACTGTCTGTATATGAGGTTTTAAAAGTAACAGATGTTTTGAAGTATAAGTTTTTAACTGTTGCATCTGTGCTTTTTTCACTTGTGTTTACCTGTTTTGGGCAAATGATTTTTGTATATTTCCTTATCATTTTGCTTTTTGCATACTTTATGTTTAACAAAAAACAGGTTAAGTTTGAAGAAATATCAAAGGCGTTTTTTACAGCGGTGTTTGTACCGCTGCTTTACGGACATCTTATAGCAATAAGGGATATGAGAGAGGGACAACTCCTTATATGGACAGTATTTGTTATTTCCCTTTTAACTGACACTTTTGCATATTTTACAGGTTGTTTTATAGGTAAGCACAAACTTGCCCCTGTATTAAGTCCCAAAAAGACAGTTGAGGGTGCAATAGGCGGTCTTTTTGGCGGCGTTATCGGAATGGTTGCCCTTTGTGGGATTTTTGGCTATATGGGACAAACACCAAACTACTTTAATGCCGTTATTATTGCAGTAATATGTTCTGCCATTTCACAGTTCGGGGATTTATGTGCTTCTGCAATTAAAAGACAGTACGGCGTAAAAGATTACGGCAACATTATGCCCGGGCACGGCGGAATGATGGACAGATTTGACGGCGTGATTTTTACTGCACCTGCAGTATGTTATCTTTTATTAATATTACCCATAATTTAGGCGGGATTTTATGAAAATATCTGTTTTGGGAAGTACCGGCTCAATAGGTACCCAGACCTTAAATGTAGTTGACAATAACAAAGACCTTGAGGTTTTGGGGCTAAGCGGTAATTCCAATATACAATTATTAGAACAACAAGCAAGAAAATACAGACCGAAAGTTGTGGCGGTTGCAGACGAAAAAAATGCCGCTTTGTTAAAGATTGCCTTGTCCGACACACCTGTTCGTGTAGCAGGCGGTGAAGAGGGCTTATGCGAAGTTTCGGCGTTAAATGAAATTGATACAGTGGTAACATCTGTTGTGGGAATAGCAGGGCTTGTTCCCACTCTTTTTGCTATTGAGAACGGTAAAAATATCGCCCTTGCCAACAAGGAAACTCTGGTA
>JAFQVC010000170.1 GCA_017408205.1 Clostridia bacterium
ACAAACCCGTCAACATGGCCATTCCTGGTTTATGAAGATGCAATGAAAATGATGAAAGAAGTAGTAAGAGAAAAATTACGCACATTCGGCAGTGCAGGGAGGATATAAGTATGAGAACAAAAGCAGCGCGTCTTTACGGCGCAAATGATGCGCGCCTTGAAGAGTTTGAACTTCGCCCCATAACTTCAGGGGAACTTCTTATAAAAATTATTTCTGACAGCGTTTGTATGTCAACTCACAAAACCATTCTTCAGGGCGAAAAACATCTTAGAGTTCCCGAGGGTATTGCAGAAAACCCCATTATTCTTGGTCACGAATTCTGCGCAGAAGTTGTTGAAGTAGGCGACAAATGGAAACACAAATTCAAAGTAGGGGACAAAGTGGTAATGCCTCCCGTTCTTGCATATTTAGGCGGTGCAGAAACAGTGGGCTATACTTTCGAGCATATCGGCGGAGTTTCTACATATTCTATAGTTTACGAGCACATACTTGACAACGATTTCCTTATTAAACTAAACAGCGACTCTTACTTTAACGGCTCACTTATCGAACCTGCCTCCTGCGTTATAAGAGGCTACAAAGCAAGTTTCCACCTTGACGAAAACTACAATCACGTAATGGGAATTAAAAAAGGCGGTAAAGTGGCAATTTTAGCAGGTTGCGGACCTATGGGGCTTGTAGCCATTGACATTGCACTTCACGGTCCTGTCAAACCCTCTATGGTAGTTGTAACAGACCTTGACAAAGCACGACTTGACAGAGCAGCATCTATCTTTTCAAAAGAGAAAGCAAAAGAAGACGGCATAGAACTTGTATTTGCGCAAACCTCTGACAAAGACCAACTTATGGAAATTTCAGGCGGTACAGGTTTTGACGACGTGTTTGTTTACGCTCCTGTTCCCGCAGTAGTGGAACTGGGTGATGCAATACTTGGCTTTGACGGTTGTCTTAACTTCTTTGCAGGTCCTCTTGATAAAAAATTCAGCGCAAACTTTAATTTCTATAATGTCCATTACGCTCAGCACCACGTAACAGGTACAAGCGGAAGTACACCTGAGGATATGAGAGACATTGTTGACTTAATCGGTGAAAACCGCCTTGACCCGTCAGTTATGATAACTCATATAGGCGGTATTGATGTTGCTATTGACACAACAATAGATTTGCCCAATATCCCCGGAGGAAAGAAACTTATTTACACTCACATTAATCTTCCTCTTACTGCCCTTACTGATTTTGAAAAATTAGGGGAAACAGATGAAAGATTTAAAGTTCTTGACACTCTTGTAAAAGAAAACAACGGACTGTGGAATACAAAAGCAGAAAAATATCTGTTGGAAAATTTCTAAGAAATAAAAAATGCTTCGCAGATACCGAGTGTTCTTAAAGACACTTGGTAGTTTATTGGCGAACAAAATACAACTAAAACCAAAGGTTTTAATAACACTTTTGATTTATCAAAAATATCACTCTGTAGGAAGTACAGAACATCACGCAAAAAAACAATGAAATCGCTATTATTTAAAAGTTTACAGTTATGAATTTGCTACGCAAATGTTATGAGTGCCTTCGGCACGTTATGATATGATTGCCTTTTAATTAAACATTGCCGTAAGGCAATTCATAACACGGCAAAGCCGTTCATAACTCATAACTTGCCGTAAGGCAATCATAGTTGTTCTCAAAAGAGATACAAAAAAATACTCTGCAATTTGCAGAGTATTTTTTGTATTCGACCAAAGGTCGTAATTATCTCTTTGAGAACTGTGGAGCACGACGTGCTGCTTTAAGACCGTATTTCTTACGTTCTTTCATACGTGGGTCACGTGTTAAGTAACCTGCTTTCTTAAGAACAGGTCTGTTTTCTGCGTCCGCTTCTAAAAGTGCTCTTGCAATACCGTGTCTGATAGCACCGGCCTGACCTGTAACACCGCCGCCTGTAACAGATGCGATTACGTCAAATTTGCCGTTACCACCGATTGCTTCTAAGGGTTGACGTACGATTAATTTTAATGTTTCAAGACCAAAATAATCGTCTATATCACGCTTATTAATTGTGATTACGCCGGTTCCCGGAACAAGGCGTACCCTTGCTATTGATTTTTTTCTTCTTCCTGTACCGTAAAATGATGTACCAGCCATTTATATCACCTTTCCTACTTAATTTCTCTGTCCCAA
>JAFQVC010000171.1 GCA_017408205.1 Clostridia bacterium
ATTGAAAAGTAAAAAATTCAGCGGGGAAGAACTCAGACTTATTGATGAAATAAGCAAGGAGGAATAGGTATGAGAATATTGGTTGTTGACGATGACGTTAACATTTGTGAACTTTTAAGATTGTATCTTGAAAAAGAAGGATGGGAAGTTCTTGTTGCATACAACGGCGTAAAAGCCATGGAACTTTTTAAAACCCAGAATCCGGACTTTGTAATTCTTGATATAATGCTTCCGGGAGACGACGGCTTTACTGTTTTAAAAACCATAAGAACAGTTTCAAATGTTCCTGTAATTATGCTTACTGCAAAAGGAGATACGGGGGATAAGGTAACAGGTCTTGAAACGGGCGCCGATGACTACATCTGCAAACCCTTTAATCCTAAAGAACTGGTGGCAAGAATAAAGGCAGTAAGCAGAAGGACTGAAACTGTTGTTAACGACGGCGGAATAATTTCTTATGAAAACCTTAAAATAGATATACTAAACTATCAGTTATTTGTGTCGGACAAAGAAATTGACGCGCCTCCAAAAGAAATAGAACTTTTGTACTGCCTTGCATCAAACCCCAACAAGGTGTTTACAAGAGACCAGCTTTTAAACAAAGTCTGGGGGTTTGAGTTTTACGGAGATACAAGAACTGTTGACGTTCACATAAAAAGAATAAGAAGTAAAATTGACGGCGTATCACAAAGTTGGGAATTAAAAACCGTGTGGGGCGTAGGATATAAATTTGAATTGTTGGTGTCATAATATGTCAAAAACTATTTTTAACCGATTAATGAAACTGAGTCTTTGTGTATTGCTTATGAGTGTGCTTGTCCTTGGCACAGTTCACTTTTCTTTGATTCAGCATTATATGAACAGCGCAAAAACCAGACAGGTACAGAATGAAGTTGCAAGAATAAAAGAACTGACGGGTTTTCTTGTTGAAAACTATACTCAGGGTAACTATCTTTTTTATCAACTTAATATTAACAAGATTGCATCTGCAAATGACTGCATCATTGTAGTTTCCGACAACGCGGGAAACATCCTTGCGGGGAGTGAAAACGGTTTTGACGATAAAAAAATTGATGTAAAGCCATTTGCGGACATTGTGAACGGGAAGAAGGAAAATTTAAGCATTGTAATTAACCACCCCCGTACGGGAAAACGGCTGCTCGCCGTTTCTACTTCTATATATATAAACGGAGGTACGGGTTTTGTCGCTATGCTTTTTGATATGCCTGCCGTTGACAGCGAAACCTATACAATGATTGGTCTGCTCCTTATTTCTGTGGGCATTGCGGCGTTGTTTTCCCTTGTGCTTTCGTACTTTTTGTCAAAAAACATACAAAAACCCATAAAGAAATTAAGCGAGCACGCTAAAGAAATAGGAAAAGGCAACTTTACAAAAATCGGTATTTCAAGCGGAGTTACGGAACTTGATGAACTGGGAGATACTTTCGATATAATGGCAGAAGAACTTGAAAAGCAGGAGAAGTCAAGGGCGTCCTTCCTTGCAAACGTGTCTCACGATTTAAGAACGCCTATGACCACTATTTCGGGATTTGTCCAGGGCATTCTTGACGACACCATTCCAAAAGAAAAAGAAAAAGAATATTTAAAGGTGGTGTTAAGCGAAACACACCGTCTGTCAGACCTTATCAGTTCTTTCATAGATGCAAGCAAGTATGACGCGGGAGAAATCAAACTTTATATAACAGAAACAGATATTAACGGAATGCTTAAAAATGCCGTAACACAATTTGAGCAGGGCATTTCAGGGAAAAATCTGACTGTTAATTTCGAGCTTGACCCGCAGGTGACGGGTGTGCTTGCCGACCAGCAGGCAATATCCAGAGTTGTTGTAAACTTAATAGACAACGCGGTCAAGTTTTCAAAACAAGACGGAACTCTTTTTGTTTCCACAAAAAGCGAGGGACAAAAGGTGTATGTGAAAATTGAAAACACCGGCGAGGAAATAAGCGGAGAAGACCTGAAATATATCTGGGACAGATTTTATAAAACGGACAAATCACGTCTTCGCGACAAAAAAGGCGTAGGTCTGGGACTTTACATTGTTAAAAACATTATTGCAAAACACGGCGAAAAAATAACGGTTACATGCGAAAACGGAATTATTTCGTTCACATTTTCGTTACAAAATAACATATAAGTTCACAGTTTGTTAAAAAACTGCGAGAAGAAAGATGATATAATCTGGTTAAAGGAGTGAGAAATATGTACGATGATTTTGATAAAAACGTTTCTGATAACAATCAGGAATATTCATACAGTTGGCATCCTTATGAACATAAAAAGGACGATGTATATAAACCCGATTTTGTAGATATCACACCTGTTCCCAAACCAAAGAAAGAGAAAAAGAACCACCCCTTTATTAAATATGCCGCAACGCTGGTTGCAGGTATGCTCGTTGGTGCGGTTATTTTCGGAAGCGGTCTTAAATACGGCGGTTTCTTTGATAAGACGCCTCAGATTGTGCAACAATCTGCAGGAAACGTAAGTTACAGCGGTGCGGTTTCCTCTGTGGCAGACGTTGTAAAAAAAGCAGGTCCCTCTGTTGTGGGAATAAGCTGTACCAAAACAGTAATGTCGTTTTTCGGGCAAAGCCAGACGTCTTCTTCCGGCTCGGGCTTTATTGTTAAGGAAGACGGATATATTGTTACCAACCAGCACGTTATAGAAGGTGCGAAAAAAATAACGGTGCTTTTAAGTAACGGGGATGAGTATGAGGCAGAACTGATTGGTCAGGACGTAAAAACAGACCTTGCTGTAATAAAAATTTCTGCAAACGGACTTCCCTTTGCGGAAATAGGTAAATCGTCGGAACTTCTGGTAGGTGAAGTGGCAGTTGCCATTGGAAATCCATTGGGGCTTGAGTTTTCCGGCTCTGTAACAACGGGCTGTATAAGTGCTCTGAACAGAACAATGACGGTTGAAGGCAGACAGTATAATCTTATCCAGACAGATGCCGCAATCAACCCGGGTAATTCGGGTGGACCGCTTGTTAACAGTTCGGGACAGGTTATAGGAATTAACAGTGTTAAAATTACTCTTGACGGATACGAGGGCATGGGCTTTGCCATTCCCATCGATGAGGCAATGCCTATTATTAACGAACTTCTGACAGGTCAGGGATATATTAAGGGCAGACCGCAAATCGGTATCAGTACAAGAGATATTACCGAGAAAATGTCCAACTATTATGAATTGCCTGTAGGTATTTATGTAATAGAGGTAATGCCTTTCAGCGGTGCAGAAAAAGCGGGCATTAAATCGGGCGACGTAATTGTAAAGGCGGACGGACAGGAAGTTGTTGACAATGCAGGCCTTGAAAAGGTTAAAAACAAGCATAAAGCAGGAGAGGAATTAATCCTCGAAATAATACGCGACGGCGAGAAAAAGACCGTTACTGTAGTCCTTGGAGAAGAAAAACCCTACGAAAACGAATAATTCAGTAACCATGAGCAGTGTTTTGTGAAGTTATACAAAAAACACTGCTCTTTTTCGTCATATTGTCAAAGACACAAATTTACGGAAAACTGTTGCAAAAAACTGTGTTTATGATATAATTACTATGTATGGTTATATTATAAAATAAGGGGAATAGTCTATGTTAAAGAATAAGTATTTAATAATTTCAGTATTAATATGTTTTATTATAGTGGTGTTCGGGTCCTTTTCCGTATCTGCCGCAACCATAAGTTATGGCAAAATTACCTATACAGAGGAGAATGACGGGGCGGATTACAAAATCACCGTTAATTATACTGTGTCATCCTATATGGAAGGAGAACAGGTTACCATGCTTGTCCTTATAGGCACAGACACAATAGTATTTGATGCTGTGGAAACAGATAAACCCACAAACATCGCGTACATAGACCAGAAACCAATTGGAAATGCAAATGATTCCTTTACGTTTCTTCTTGAAAAAAGTCTTGTGCAGAACAATAAATTGTTTGTAAAACTTGGTGCAACAAGCGTGCTTCAACCATCGGAAAAAACCTATACCTTTGTATCAAACGAATCCACAGGTCAGATTAATGTTTACGAAGCAAGCAATGCTTTTGGTGTGTCAGGAAAAACTCTTCTGATTATCACAACAGAAAATGAACTCCCTGAAGAAGCAGTTATTAAGGTTAACGGTCAGCAGATGTATAGAGTTGCAAATGACGGTGCAACAAACAAGTACATCGCAGTTGTGGAAGATTATAACGAAGCAAATCCGGGTATTGTTACAACAAACGGAGAAAACGAAGAGATAACCATCGGTGACTCTGACAGTGACGGCAGTATTGACACGGGAGATGTATCAAATATTATCGGTAAAATAATCAACGGTACTATTTTTTCGGATATAGAGAACCTTTGCTCCGATTTTAACGGAGACGGTCTTGTTAACATAACAGACGTTACATATATGTATGATTACTTAAACGGAAATATAACAGATATACCGGCACTTAACAGATAAGGAGAAAATTAATTATGATGAAGAGAATATTAGCATTAATGCTTGCAATTGCAGTTTCCGTAATTGGTTTGTCCTTTTGCGTAAGTGCTGCTGCAGTTGTTACAATAACAACAGGTATGATTGATGCAACGGGCGTTGCGGCAAACGGAGAAATTTCCGTACCGCTTACTATTTCAAACATAGTTGACTCAGCGATCAAGGGCGTACAGATTGATTTTACTTTTGACAAAACAAAATTTGAATTTGTAAAAGTAAAAAGAGAAATGAAAGTTTATAACACAAACTCAAGCGGACTTGAAAATGCAACATGGAATTCAAATGTCACCGCCATTAATCAGAATGGTGGCGGAAGCGTGGTTTTTTACGATGCATCTTCAGGAACACGTTCTTTTACACAACAGTCACTTAATGCAAACAACAAACTTGTGACTTTGGTGTTTAAAAGAAAAGCGGGTGTAACGTCAAATACTTCCGTAACATTTAATGAAATAATATTAAACGGTTTGTCCAACACAGAATATAAGATATCAAAGGGACATATCGACTGTGATGACGCACAGATAAAACTTGTTAAAAGTAATGACGCGACTTTAAGTTCACTTACTGCATCTCCTGCAGTTTTGTCACCTGCATTTAATTCAGGCGTTTATTCTTATACAGCAACAGTTCCCTATGACACTCCGTCAGTTACCGTTGCGGCAACTGCATCAGACAGCAGTGCAACCGTTTCATCAGGTACAGGCGTTAAAACCCTTGCAACAGGGGATAATACTATTACCGTAAAATGTATTGCCGAAGACGGTGTTACATATAAAAACTATACAATAGTTATTACAAAAGAAACACCACCCGCATATTTAAGTGATAATACACTTAGTGCATTGTCAATAGAGGGACTGACATTGTCACCTGCATTTTCAAGCGGAACTGTAACATATACTGCGGCAACAGATACACAAACAGTACCTGCAATCACTGCAACACCTACAGTTGACGGTGCCGCAGTCAATATTGTAAAACCTGCACAGTTTGCAGTTGGTGCAAACACTATTACAATTACAGTTACTGCAATTGACGGAACAACCAAAACATATACAGTAAATGTTACATATACACCCCCTGCATATCTGAGCGACTGTACACTTAGTGCATTGTCAATAGAGGGACTTACATTGTCACCTGCATTTTCAAGCGGAACTGTAACATATACTGCGGCAACAGAGTCAGAAACAGTACCTGCAGTTACTGCAACACCTACAGTTGACGGTGCAACATTCAGTGTTGTAAAACCCGCACAGTTTGTTGAAGGTGAAAATACAATTACAATTACGGTTACTGCAATAAACGGAACAACCAAAACATATACAGTAAATGTTACATATACACCCCCTGCATATTTAAGTGACAATACTTTAAGTGCTTTGTCAATTGCAGGACTTACATTGTCTCCGTCTTTCTCAGGTGATATTACAAGTTATGCGGCAACAACAGAGTCGCAAACTGTACCCGTAATTACTGCAACGCCAAATGTTGAAGGTGCAACAGTTGATATTGTAAAACCCGCAACATTCAGCCAGGGCAGAAATGAAATTCTAATTACGGTTACCGCAATAAACGGTACTGAGAAACGCTATATTGTAGCGGTTACATATACTAATGATGTAACTGAACTGAGTGATGACAATACATTAAAAGAACTTGTTGTAAAACAAAAAGTAAACAATAAGGACAAAGAAATTGAACTGTCTCCTGATTTTTCAGCAAGCACTACAAAATACACGGGAAAAACAGGCAATAATAATAAACTTGAAATTACTGCAACACCAAACGATGATGGTGCAACAGTTTCAATCCCCACACAATCAAAACTTGATAAAGGTGAAAACACAATCAATATTGTAGTTACTGCTGCAAACGGTGAAACCAAGACCTATAAGTTGGTTATTACTTATAAAACCTCTGACGGTGGCGGCGGAGGCGGCGGAGGAGGCGGCGGTGCTCCTACAACACCTGTGGAACCGTCAACACCAACAGAGCCAAATACACCAACAACACCTTCAAGACCAAGTGATAAATTCAAAGATTTAAGCGGTTACGACTGGGCACTTGAATCTATCGATAAATTAGTTACAAAAGGTATTGTAAGCGGTACAAGCGGAACAACATTCGAACCCGGCAAGAGCGTAACAAGAGCAGAGTTTGCAAAACTTGTTGTTGCTTCTTTCGGACTTACATTAAACAGCGATAAAGTAACAACATTCAGTGACGTTAATCCGTCAGAGTGGTATAAGCAGTATGTTGATATTGCAGTATCAAACGGAATTGTAACTGGTTATGAAAACAATACTTTTAGACCAAATAATACAATTTCAAGAGAAGAAATGTGCGTAATGCTTGCAAGAGCACTTAAGGCGTACGAACTTGAAGACAAAGAAAGTAAAACTTTTGCAGATGCACATAAAGTAAGCGATTGGGCAAAAGATGCGGTGGCATTATTATCGTCACAGGGAATTATCAATGGTAAAGGAAACGATATGTTTGCACCACTTGATAACGCAAGTCGTGCAGAGAGTGCTGTGACAATTAGCCGAATCTTAACCTTGATTGGTAAATAAGGAGAGAATAAAATGAAAAAATCATCGAAAATTTTATCTTTGTTCCTGGCAATGACTATTGTTCTTTCAATGGTTACATTTACTTTGCCCGCTTCTGCAGATAATGTCGGCGAAGTTTTGTGGAGTGAAGACTTTGACGGTCTTGCGGAATCACCCTGGTCCTATTCTATAGGACCTGGTGCAGAAACCAATGCTTATAAAGAAGCCGACAGCGTTGCGGTAGTTGAGGGCAAACTTGTTATAACAAAAAACCAGAAGGCAGGCGCTTCTATCAATACAGACTATGTAAGGATGACACCTTCATTGTCCTCTGTTGCGGTGCCCGAAAGCGGATACCTTGTATTTGATTTTGATTACGAACAGAGCGGAAACTGGATTAATAATCAATTTAGCAATATGATTTTAAGAAATACAGAAGGTTCTGCTATAGTAAGTTTCGGCTTTGGTGATGCAACAAGGGGCTTCAGACTGATTCCCGGTAACAAAAGTCAATATGATTCTGACACAAACGAAAATATTGCACCTGCATCAGTTTTTGTAGGTAAGACAGTAAGCGTTCGCGTTATATTTGATATAGAAGAAAGCACATATCAGGTTTTCTATACTCCCGAGGGAGGAGAAACTGTAGCGGCGTTTGAACCCGTTTCAATTCCTACTGTGGGTGCCGGAACACTTGCAAGCGGTATTTTTGATTTTAAAGATATTATGTTCACAATTGCCTGTGACAACGGTACAGAAAATGACGGCGATTCCATCGCAATGACATTTGACAATTTCGCAATGACAGTTTATGACGTTAACCCCGAAGTTGAACCCGACGTACCTGAAATAGTTTCTACAACAATTGCAGAAACAGGTATGGGTCTTACAGAACCATTAAAAGTTTTGTTTGATACCACTATGAGATTTGGTACTCTGGGCGGAGTAAAATTATACAAGGACAGTCTTTCGGGAACAGAAGTTGCATTAACACCTTCTATTTCAACAGACAAACTTGCAACATATTTCTCTCACGCTCCCCTTGAGTATGGTACAACTTATTATCTTGTAATACCAAATACCGTAAAATCAACCACAAGCGGTACTTTTCCGGGACAAACAATTGAGTTTACGACAATAGACCGTACAACACATCACGACAACGTAGTGTGGGTTGAGGACTTTGACTCGAGAACAGACTGGAACAGTACGGAAGCCAAAGCGGGCTGGGGCATGCTTATGCACGAGTACGTTAATGGTGAGGATGTAGGTATAAGCGGTCTGGATAATATGGGCGACCGTGATAATATTAAAAGAGCAAAGGTTGAATTCCGCGAAGGTGGAGTTATGTTCACAAGACCGCAGAACTACAGCGGTACAGCTGGTAATAACTATGCCAATCTTACAGTACCATTCAGCGGTTATCCGGGAAGCGAAGCCAGATATGTTGCCGTAGAGTTTGATTATTATCAGAGCAGAGCGTACGGAAGCAAATATTCTGGTGACGTAAGTATCAAAAACAGTGCAGATAAAGCGATTTTTAAATTAAACTTCGGTTCTTCCAGTTACGGTTTTCAGTATCATACACATTATGGACTTTATATCAGCAATTATACCGAAATTCCTGAATTTGCAGAGTACCTTACAAGTATTGACAGAAACAGTAACGGTGTAATCAATGCAGATGAGATTCCGAAGAACTCAATTTCAGGTGATTCTTCTACCTGGATAGGCAAACCTGTAAAAGTTCAGGTACTGTTTGATACAGTAGATAAAAAGTATATAGTAAATTACACATCTGACGGTGTAAGATATGTAGCAAGAAATGGTTGGGAAGATATGGTGTCCAGCCACAATCTTGATTTTGCAGCAATTACATTTACATCTGCTTGTAATCCGGCAAATGCAGATGAAGTAATAACTAAATATGATAATATTGCAATAGTTGAATATAATGACCCCGCAGTTTTAAAAACTTCAGCAGATGCTCGTACCAACGTTGAAGTTGACGAGCCCGTAACAATTACATTTACGGAAGCCATAATGGAAAATACAATTTCGGGCATTACATTGACAGGTGACTCAACTGCTGTAAGCAGTTACAACTTGTCAGCAGACGGAAAGACAGTTACATTAAATCGTGGCGACCTTGAATACGGAACAACTTATACACTTACAGTTCCAACATCTGTAATGTCGGAAGATTATTTTACGGTAGCAGAACAGGAAGTAATTACATTTACAACAATGGAAGAAAACGCTGCTCCCGAAGTAAAAGATATAACGATAGAAGACGGTGCTACAGAAGTTGCACTTGATGAAACATTGTCTGTTACATTTACAAAGCCAATGAGTTCATCATCTTTGGCAAATGCAACACTTACTGCAGACGGAAACCCCGTTGCGATTGGTGTTTCAATGTCAAATAATGACAAGACCGTAACATTTACTCATGATAATTTTGATTACGGAAAGACGTATGTTCTTACAATCCCTGCATCTGTTACAGATAAAGGTAGTAATGCTTTTGCAGGCGCAGAATATACATTCTATTCAAAGACAGCACCTACAGCCCCCGTTATTATGTCTTCAACAATAACAGACGGTCAGACGGGAGTGCCCGTTACAAGTGATTTTGTATTTGTCTTTGACAAGGCAATTAAAGAATCCACATTTGAATATATTACGTTAAAAAAGATAGAGGCAGAAACAGAAACTGACGTTACGCGTTATTTATATACTTCAAACGGTAATAAAACTGTAACTGTGGGACATAACAAACTTGAAAGCGGTACACAATACAAACTTACAATTCCCGCTACAGTAACAGCGGTTAATAACCTGACATTTGCAGGAGCGGAATATACATTTACAACTGCAAATGTTGTAGAAGGCGAAACTTTGTTGTACGGTCAGTATTTTGACAATTACATCGGCGCCGGTGTGGTATCACGACAAGCGGAATATTCTGACGGTAAATGGAACATTTATTCCAAAGTTGCAGGCGAAACGGCCGCAACTGATACGAACAACGTTGATTTTGTCGGCGGTAAAATGGTAATTACCAAAGAACAGAGAATATCAGGAACAAACGCCCAGAACGGTATTTATGCCACACTTGATCTGACAAATGAAGGTATGCCCGAAACAGGGGTAGTTGCTGTTGAATATGATATCAACTACAGCAAGAAAACTTCTGCTCTTAACTATTACACAGATGCTTTTGTGAGTACCAGCACGGGTGGTAATGAGAATTATCAAATAACACGCCTTAGTTTTGCAAGCGGTGGTTACGGATGGAAAGATAAGAGTGTTTACAACGACGTAAACAAGGATTTGACCATTACTTCCAACGCTTGGCTTGAGGGCAAGGATATTCACGTAAAACTTGTTTATAACTTAGACGACAGAACATATTCAATGTTCTACACAGTTGACGGTGTAACATACCAGAGCCCTGTGGGCGTTGCACCTTTCAGAGACAACGTTACAGGAACAAGAATTGCAAAAATTGCATTCCAATACACTTATGCATACGCTGATGCAGACCCAATCATAATTACAATTGACAACGTAGAAGTTAAAAAACTTACAAAGCCGGAAATTGACACCGATACATCTTTTGTAGTTGAAGGTAAAACGGGCGTAAGTGCAACGGAAGCAATTAAAATGGTATTCAAAACAGATATGGACACCAAATATTTTAAGGATATAAAGATTTACGAGGGCTCTGTAGCACCTGAAAATCTTGTTCCAACAACTTCTGTTTTTGAAGATGCAAAAAATTGTCTTATCTATCCTGATAACGGGCTTAAATACAGCACAGGTTATGTAATGGATATACCCGCATCAATTTTGAGTGCCAACCTAATTCCTATTACTGCGCAGCAGTTTAACTTTACAACAGAAGAGCCACAGGCAAGTTATTCAGCACAGTTCTTGTCTGTAACTAATGTTCAGGGAACAGAAGTGGCTGATATTACAGACCTTTCATATGTTAAGGCGACAGTAAGATTCACAAATTCTCTTCGTGCTTTTGCAAAACAACCGAAACTTGTAGTTGCTCTTTGCAACAGCGAGGGTAAGATAAAGAGCATTTCTTATTGCGAAAGAATAGTGCTTGTTGGCGGAAATCAGGATGTGACTGTAAGTTTCACATCAGCTACGCCGTTTGAAGACGGAGATTGTTTAAAAGCGTACGTGCTTGACGGAACGACAGGCAGATTGCTATCAAGTGAAGTTATATATTAATAACATAGGGGAAATCACAGATTCCCCTTATGATGGTTTATTCAAGGAGAAAATAATATGGTTAATTTTAAAGGAAAAAGAATACTGTCATTAATTGTAATATCTGCCGTTTTAATGTCTATGATTACTTTTACTATGCCCGTTTCTGCAGAAAATGATGGCACACTGTTGTGGTCTGAAAACTTTGACGGTTTAACACAGGGTCGTGACGGATGGACTGCAAGAGTGGGTAACTATGTCAGCGGTACATTAACACATTACACAGTTAACGGCGGTTCAGTTACTTGGGAAATGGCG
>JAFQVC010000022.1 GCA_017408205.1 Clostridia bacterium
ACGGTGTTCATATTGCTCACGGCGTACTTATAAATAATGCCGTAACCTATGCGAAAGAAAAAGGTATAAATTCCTGTGTTTTTACGTTTGATGTTAATCCTAAAGACAGTAAATTAATTACCACAAACAGGGAGCGTCAGGATATTTTTGAACTTATGGGTGCAGACATTTTGTTTTTAAAACAGTTTGACGACAGTTTGAAAAACCTTGAGCCAACAGAGTTTCTGGAAGAATATCTTAAAAACTGCCGATACATCTGTGTAGGATTTAATTTTAAATTTGGTAAGGACAGAAAAGGAAACACAAAGGATATAGAGACTTTTTGCAAAACAAACTGTATAGATTTTAACATTGTTGATGCAGTTAAGTATAAGGGTGAAATTGTAAGCAGTTCTTTAATCCGGGAATATATTTTAAACAGTGATTTTAAAAGTGCAAAAGAAATGCTTGGCAGAAATTACTTTGTTACAGGCGTTGTTGAAAAAGGGGACAAAATAGGGATTACTCTTGGCTTCCCTACTGCAAACATTGTCCCTGACAGTATAATTGCAGGTGAGGGTGTTTATCTTACATACACAACTGTTGACGGAAAAAGATACAAATCCGTAACCAATGTAGGAGGAAAACCCACAATAAGAGGCGGAGTAAACAGAGTAGAAACACACATAATTGATTACTCCGGCGATGCATACGGAAAAGAGATAAAAGTAGAGTTTATAAAGAAAATAAGAGATATTATAAAATTCGAAAATACAGACAGTTTAAAAAGTCAGTTAAAAAACGACGTAAATATTGCAAAGACAGAATTATTGTGATAAAATGTTCTAATGATGATGAAAACAATTAATTTTTAAAATACAGACAGGAGTTGGTTAAAAATGGCACAAGATTACAGCAAATCTTTGAATTTGCCAAATACTGAATTTCCTATGCGTGCAGGACTACCTAAAAAGGAACCTGAAACTTTGGAAGTATGGGAAAAATCAGACTTGTACAACAAAATGCTAAAGAAAAACGAAGGGAAACCGTCATTCATTTTGCACGACGGACCTCCTTTTGCTAACGGCGACATACACATCGGTCATGCCCTTAACAAGGTTTTGAAGGATATTATTATCAAGCACAAAAGCATGACAGGTTATAACGCGCCCTACGTTCCGGGCTGGGATACACACGGTTTGCCTATTGAAAAACAGGCAATAAAAAAACTTGGTATTAACAGAAGCGAAGTAAGCGCAGTTGAATTCAGAAAAGTATGTAAAGAGTTTGCTGAAAAGTACATTGACAATCAGCGTACACAGTTTAAACGTCTTGGCGTTTTTGGTAAATGGGATGTTCCTTATGTTACATTGCAGCCTGAATACGAGGGCAAACAGATTGAAACATTCTGTGCAATGGCTAAAAACGGATACATCTACAAGGGCTTAAAACCCGTTATCTGGTGTACTGACTGTGAAACTGCTCTTGCTGAAGCAGAAATTGAGTACAAAGACGATACTACAAATTCAATCTATGTAAAATTCAAAGTAAAAGAAGACAACGGTTTGTTTGGTGATTTAAAAGACAAAGTATATTTTGTTATATGGACAACCACTACATGGACATTGCCAGGTAACGTTGCTATTGCACTTAACGGTAACTTTGAATATTCATTAGTTAAAGTAGCAAACGGTGACATTTACGTTCTTGCATCAGAACTTATTGACGCAGTACAAAAAGCAGTTGGTTTTGGTGAGTATGAAGTTGTAAAAACTTTTAAAGGCAGAGACCTTGAAAAAATGGTTTGCGCTCATCCTTTCCTTGACAGAGACTCACTTGTAATTAACGGTGACCACGTTACATTAGATGCAGGTACAGGTTGCGTTCACACTGCTCCAGGTCACGGTGCAGAGGACTATATGGCTTGTAAAAACTACGATGTACCTATGATTGTTCCTGTTGACTCTAAGGGTGTATTAAACGAACACGCAGGTCAGTTCTCAGGAATGTACTACAAAAAATCAAACGATGCAATTATTGAACAGTTAAAATTAACTGAATCATTACTTGCGATTGAGCCGATAACTCACAGTTATCCTTTCTGCTGGAGATGCGGTAACCCAATTATCTTCCGTGCTGCAGAACAATGGTTTGCATCAGTTGACGGATTTAAGGACAAGGCATTGGAAGCAATTAAAAACGTTAACTGGATTCCTGCATGGGGTGAAGACAGAATTTCAAGCATGGTTGCTGAAAGAAGCGACTGGTGTATTTCACGTCAGAGATTATGGGGCGTTCCTATCCCGATTTTCTACTGTGCAGACTGTAAAAAACCCATTATTGACCCGGATGCAATTGATTATGTTGCTAAAATATTTGGCGAAAAAGGTACAAACGCTTGGTTTGAACTTGATGCAAAAGAATTGATGCCTGATGGCTACAAATGCTCTTGCGGATGCGGTGATTTTGTTAAAGAAACTGACACAATGGACGTTTGGTTTGACAGCGGTTCATCACACGAAGCAGTTATAAGACAGCGTCCTGAACTTGACTTCCCTGCAGATTTGTATCTTGAGGGTAACGACCAGTACAGAGGATGGTTCCAGTCATCACTTCTTACATCTGTTGCAAAAAATGGCGTAGCTCCTTACAAAACAGTATTAACACACGGTTTTGTTATTGACGAAGAAAAGAGAAAGATGTCAAAATCTTTGGGCAATGGTCTTCCGCCGATAGAAATCATCAACGAATACGGTGCTGATATTTTACGCCTTTGGGCTGCATCTTCTGACTACAAATCAGACGTTAAAATCTCAAAAGATTTGTTAAAACAGTTGTCAGAAGTTTACAGAAAAATAAGAAATACTGCAAGATATATTCTTGGCTCAATTTCTGACTTTAACCCTGACTGTGATATGGTTGAAAACCTTGAGGAAATCGACAGATATATCCTGATGAAACTTAACAAATTAATAGAAAAAGTAAATGCCGCATACGACAGTTACGAATTCTATCTGATTTATCATGCCATCCACAATTTCTGCGTAGTTGATTTAAGTAACTTCTATTTGGATGTTATTAAAGACAGAACATACTGTGAGAAAAAGGATGACAAGTTAAGACGTTCATCACAGACTGCAATGTATATAATTCTTGATGCACTTGTAAGAATGATTGCACCTATTCTTTCATTTACTGCAGAAGAAATCTGGGGTTATATGCCTCACAAAAAAGAGGATGCTGCAGAAAGCGTATTCCTAACAGATATGAAAAATGCAGACGAAAGTACTTTTGACAGTGCTCTGGAAGAAAAATGGAACAAGATTTTGGATTTAAGAGATGACGTTTCAAAAGCCCTTGAAATTGCAAGAGCAGAAAAATTAATCGGTCATCCTTTAGGCGCAAATGTTGTTGTATATGCAGACGACAAAAACTATGATTTTATTAAATCAATAGAGAGCGAACTTGCAACAATATTTATTACATCAGGTGCAGAACTTAAAAATATTGACGAAGCACCCGAGAACGCTTACAAGGCAGAAAACTTTGCAGGCGTTAAGATTTCTGTCACTGCACCAAAAGGTGAAAAATGTGCACGTTGCTGGATGTATAGTGAAACTGTTGGTAATACAAAAGAAGAACTGTGCGACAGATGTGCAGGCGTAGTTGAATAATATTAAAAGAGATGTGGACTTCACATCTCTTTTTTTGTAAACTTTCCCATACAGAAAATTGTTAATTTTAGTTGCAAACAGGAATTTTGTATGATATACTGTAGAACAGAGGAGTGATGGTAAAATGAAAGCAATAATTAACGGTAAAATCATTTTAAAAGACAGAATTGCAGAAAACTGTGCTCTTTTATATTCTGATGTTATTCTGGGTATAGTGCCAAAGGATGGAGTCCCTTCTGATGCCGAAATAATTGATGCAAAAGGCGGGTACGTTTCACCCGGTCTTATAGATTTGCACATTCACGGTTATATGGGCAAAGACGTTTGTGACGGTGAAGAAGAAAGCATAAGAGTAATTTCCAATGCACTTCTTAAAAACGGTGTTACTGGCTATCTTCCCACAACTATGACAGAAGATATGTCTGTAATAAAAAAAGCACTTGAAGTTTTAAGAAAACTTAAAAAAGAAAGCGAGACCTGGGAGGGCAGTGCCATTTTGGGTTGCCACGCAGAGGGACCATTCATTAGTGCTTCCAAAAAAGGTGCTCAGGACGAAAAATACATATTAAAGCC
>JAFQVC010000172.1 GCA_017408205.1 Clostridia bacterium
AATGTTGTTTTGGTAATTCTGTCCTCTAAAGAGTGGAAAGTGATTACCGCAAGGCGTCCGCCTGTTTTTAGCACATCGCAGAAATCAGTAAATGTCTGTTTTAAAACTTCAAGTTCTCCGTTTACCTCAATTCTTATTGCCTGAAACACCTTTTTTGCAGGGTGTTTGTCTCGCTTTGCTTTTGCGGGAACTGAGCGGGAAATAATGTCTGAAAGTTCGGTAGTTGTTTTTACGGGTGAAATTTCTCTTGCTTCTATTATATTGGAAGCAATTCTTTTTGCGTATTGCTCTTCACCGTATAAAAAGAAGATTTTTTCAAGTTCTTCTTTTGAATATCCGTTAACAACGTCGTAGGCAGTTTTGCCTTTGCCTGTGTCCATTCTCATATCAAGGGGTGCGGTAAAGCGGTAACTGAAGCCTCTCTCGGGAGTGTCCAGTTGATAAGAGGAAACTCCTAAATCAAGTAACGCACCGTCAATTTTGTCTATGTTAAGTTTATTTAGTATGCTTTTTATATTACAGTAGTTATCATAAACGGGAGTAATTTCCGGGAAATTTGCTTTTGCATTTTCTATTGCCACCATATCTCTGTCTATGCCGATAACTTTTCCGCCCATCTTTGCGATGGCAGAGGAGTGACCGCAGCCGCCCATTGTTCCGTCAACGTATATTCCGTTTGGTTTAATGTCCAACGCATCGATGCACTGAGATAGCATAACAGGTATGTGTTTAAAGGTAATATCACTCATATTCCCAGTTCTTCCATCTGCAAAGCAACTTCGTCGGAATTATCAACAAACTCAGCGTTTTGTTCATTCCATTTTTCTTTGCTCCATATTTCAACTCTGGTGGAAACACCAACAACAACTACTTCTTTTTCGATTTTTGCAAATTCACGAAGAGGTCCCGGAATAAGTATTCGTCCGTTGTTATCAATTTCGCAGTCTGTTTTACTTGCGTAGAAAAATCTCTTTATTTTTCTGCTTGTGGAAATGGGCTTGTCACGTAGTTCGTTGTCCAATTTCACCCACTCGGGAGTAGGAAGAACAAACAAACAGCCGTCAAGACCTTTTGTCATTACAAAAGTGTCCCCAAGTTGTTCACGCAGTTTAGCAGGCATAATCATTCTGCCTTTAGCGTCAATATTATGTTGATATTCGCCAGTAAGGTCGTGATACATTTTACCTGCCTCCCTTCAAAAATGGGTAAATCAACCACAAATAACCACCTTTTTACCACTTGGTTTTATTATAAACTATATTTTTTTAAAAATCAATAGTTTTTGTAAAAAAAATTTAATATTTCTTTTTGGTAAAAAACGGCTATATATATTGGAAGAAACTCCCGAAAAAGGAAATTCTGTGTTTTCCCGTAAAATATTTTTGAAAATGTTGTTTTTTTCTGTGTTTTGTATTGACTTTTCTGTTTTTTACGTGTATAATCAAAGTGAAACATAAAAAAGATAACATTTTTTACATATAGGAGGTACTGTTGTGAGCAACGGAATTTATACGGAAATGATTGCAAAAAGCCCAAGAATTGACAAACTTTACGACGCATTGTTTCAGGCAAAACCTGAAGTAGTGGCAGACAGAGCGGTGCTTTTAACAGAAAGTTACAAGCAGACGGAAGATTTGCCTATGATTACAAGACGAGCACTTGCGTTTGCTCATATTCTTGAGAACATACCTATTACAATTCGCGACAACGAACTTGTTGTAGGAAGCACTTGCTTAAAATCAAGAAGCAGCCAACTTTTCCCTGAGTTCTCTTTCCAGTGGATTTTAGATGAACTTGACACTATGGGAACAAGGTCTGCAGACCCGTTCTATGTTTCGGACGAAACAAAAGAAAAAATAAGAGAAGTTTGCAAGTACTGGAAAGGCAAAACAACAAGTGAATATGCAACTTCACTTATGACTAAAGAAACACTACTTGCAATAGAACACAATATTTTCACACCGGGCAACTATTTTTATAACGGCGTAGGCCATGTAACTGTTGCTTACGGAAAAGTTCTTGCAGTTGGTTTTGAGGGTATTGCAAAAGAGGCGGCGGAAGAACTTGTAAAATGTAAAGTTTCTGACGCAGATTATGTAACAAAGAGTGCATTCTTAAAAGCAGTAATCATTTGCTGCGATGCTGCTTCAAAATATGCAGAAAGATATTCAGTTCTTGCAACTGAAATGGCAAATAACTGCAGCGACCCTGTAAGAAAACAGGAACTTTTAACTATCGCTGAAAACTGCAGAAATGTACCAAGAAGAGGTGCTAAAAGTTTCTACGAGGCATGTCAGTCTTTCTGGTTTGTGCAGATGCTTATACAGACTGAATCAAACGGCCACTCTATTTCACCGGGACGTTTTGACCAGTATATGAATCCTTATTTCAAAGCGGATTTAGATAAAGGTGCAATCACAAGAGAATTCGGTCAGGAACTTGTTGACTGCTTATGGATTAAGTTAAACGATATGAATAAAATCAGAGATGCTGCTTCTGCAGAGGGCTTTGCGGGCTACAGTATGTTCCAGAACTTAATTGCAGGCGGTCAGACTTCTGAGGGACTTGATGCAACAAACGATATGTCGTATATGTGCATAAATGCTACAATGCATGTAATGTTGCCTCAGCCGTCATTCTCAGTAAGAGTATGGAACAAATCTCCACACGAGTTTTTAATAAGAGCCGCTGAACTTACAAGAACAGGCGTAGGACTTCCTGCTTACTATAACGACGAAGTTATTATTCCTGCCCTTGTAAACAGAGGACTAACTTTGAAAGACGCAAGAGATTACAATATTATCGGTTGCGTTGAGCCACAGAAATCAGGTAAAACAGACGGTTGGCACGATGCGGCGTTCTTCAATATGTGCAGACCTTTGGAACTTGTATTCTCAAACGGTGTTGACAAGGGAGTGCAGATTTCCAAAAAAACCGGCGATGTAACACAGATGACAACTTTCGAACAGTTCTACGATGCTTATAAGGCGCAGACAAGTTATATGATAGAACTTATGGTAAATGCGGACAACGCAATAGACGTAGCACACGCTACAAGATGTCCGTTGCCGTTCTTGTCAGGTATGATTGATAACTGTATAGAAAAAGGTAAGTCGGCACAGGAGGGCGGTGCGGTTTACAACTTTACAGGACCTCAGGGCTTTGGCGTTGCCAATATGGCAGACTCTTTATATGCAGTAAAACAACTTGTATTTGAACAAAAGAAATTTACAATGGCTGAACTTAAAGAGGCCCTTGAAAACAACTACGGTTACGGTATGGACGATGACAAGGCACAGCAGTTGACTGTAGGAATTATGGCAGGTCTTAAAGAAAGAGGAATAGAAATTACAGAAAAACTGATTGCTGAAGTATATAACAACATAAAAGGTCAGAACACAGGTAAATATCAGTACATTCTTGATTTAATCAATGATGTGCCCAAGTTCGGTAACGACAACGATGATGTTGACAGTCTGGCAAGAGATGTTGCTTATACATACACAAAACCTCTTGAAACTTACAAAAACCCACGAGGCGGTGTTTATCAGGCAGGACTTTATCCCGTATCTGCAAACGTACCTCTTGGTAAACAGACAGGTGCAACTCCTGACGGTCGTCTTGCTTATACTCCTGTGGCAGACGGTGTTTCACCATCAGCAGGTAAAGACGTAAACGGTCCTACCGCTTCTGCTAACTCAGTTTCAAAACTTGACCACTACATAGCATCAAACGGTACATTATTTAATATGAAGTTCCACCCATCTGCATTAAAAGGCAGAGCAGGTCTTGAGAGTTTTGTATCCCTTGTAAGAGGATACTTTGACCAGAAAGGCAGTCACGTTCAGTTTAATGTTGTAAGTAAAGAAACCTTGAGAGACGCTCAGGCAAACCCTGATAAATACAGAGGACTTGTAGTTCGTGTAGCGGGTTACAGTGCATTGTTCACAACTCTTTCAAAATCTTTACAGGACGATATTATTAACAGAACAGAACAAGGAGGATTTTAATGGAAAACTACCTTGACCAGAAAGGCAGAATTTTCAATGTCCAGAAATTCTCTGTTCATGATGGGCCGGGTATAAGGACCATTATATTCTTAAAAGGTTGTTTCTTACGTTGCAAATGGTGTTGCAACCCCGAATCACAGTCCCACGAAATACAGCAAATGACTGTAGGAGGGGTTACGAAAACTGTAGGTGAAGATGTAACTGTCCGCGAAGTGATGGAAAAAATTATGAGGGACAGGGTTTACTACAGACGCTCCGGCGGAGGTGTTACTTTGTCGGGCGGGGAAATGCTTTTCCAACCTGAGTTTTCATCGGCACTTTTAAGAGCATGTAAGGAAAACGGCATAAGTACTGCGGTGGAATCAACTGCATGTGCAAGTTTTGACAAAATAGAAAAATGTTTACCTTATATAGATTACTATTTAATGGATATAAAACATACAAACAGCGAAAAGCACAAGCAGTTCACGGGACAACCAAATGAGTTAATTCTTGAAAACGCTAAAAAGATAGCAAAATCAGATGCGACGTTGATTATAAGAGTTCCCGTAATTCCAACCTTTAACGATACAGTAGAGGAAATAACGGATATTGCAAAATTTGCAAAAACTCTTGACGGAGTAGAAGAGTTGCACTTGCTTCCGTACCACGCTTTTGGTTCGGATAAGTACAAAGGACTGGGAAGAAAATATCTTATGGAAGATATCGTAACTCCCACAAACGAAAAAATGGAACAGTTGAAGTCGGCGGTTGAAAACTGCGGACTGAAATGTCAGATAGGAGGGTAATATGGATTTCTTACAATTACAGGATAAAATGAGAATAGTTCAGGAACTTGTTCCCGGAAAACAGATTACCCTTGCACACATTATTGCAAACCCCGATGCAATTCTGTATGAAAAACTTGGTCTTGACAGAGCAGTTGACTACAGCGGTGATGCAATAGGAATTATAACAGTTAGCCCTGCAGAAACTGCAATCATTGCGGCAGACGTTGCAATGAAAGCGTCGGGCTCTGACCTTGGTTTTGTTGACAGATTCAGCGGAACACTTATTGTAACGGGTACAGTTTCCCAGGTGCAGTCAGCAGTAACTGCGGTGTGTGATTACTGTAAAGAATCTCTCGGCTTTACAGTTTGTTCCGTAACAAAGACATAATGAAAAGAATAATGCTGGTGGGCAGAAGCGAGGCGGGTAAAACCACACTCCTGCAAGCCCTCATGAACAAAGAAATCAAATACGAAAAGA
>JAFQVC010000173.1 GCA_017408205.1 Clostridia bacterium
GATGGCACACTGTTGTGGTCTGAAAACTTTGACGGTTTAACACAGGGTCGTGACGGATGGACTGCAAGAGTGGGTAACTATGTCAGCGGTACATTAACACATTACACAGTTAACGGCGGTTCAGTTACTTGGGAAATGGCGGCAAACAACTACACAAGTAAAGTTGCGTTTACAGACGGTAAACTTGTATTGGGACAAAAGAGAAATACAGAACACGGTTCTGAAGTTGTAGATTTGCAAATTCCTTTTAGTTACAATACTACACACCCAGAAACGGGCTACACAATTTTAGAATATGATTACTGTTCAAACGCATTGCCCATTAGAAACAGACATAACGAAAGAAACGTAGGCAATGATTTGGTGTTGACACAGAAAAACGGTTCGGGAAGAGTATACGGCAGAATTGATGTTACATCAACAAACGGTATTCAGGATATGTTGGGAGTGCATATCGGCAATGCTGCCGATTACACAAACATTGCTGCAGGTACTCATAAAGAAAACATAAGAACAGCAGAGGATATTTCAGGTAAAACAGTTCATATGGCTCTTATCTTTGACGTTGCAAACACACAGTACAATGTTGCAGCAAAGGTTGACGGCGAATATTCCTTCCTGAATTGGGAATGGGTTGATTTACCTTCAGACGCACATCCGCAACAGTTCTTTGATAAAATTACATTGACACAATCCGAATGTAATACAGGAGAAAACGCCTGGACGGAAGTAACTTATGACAACTTCACATATACAGCATACGAAACGCTTCCCGAATGGGCTGTTGCACCCCAACCTGAAGCACCCGTGGTTTTATCAACAACACCTGCAAACAATGCAACAGAAATTGAAATCACCGATGATATCACTGTTGTATTTGACCAGAAAATGGATGATTTGTCTTTAGACAACATTAAATTGTATAAAGATTCGGAAACAGGTACTGAAATTCCATTGACAAAAACTGTAGCAGGTAATTTGAAATCAGTTACATTTACCCCTGATGCAATGGAAGATTCATCAGATTATTATCTGGTAATTCCCACAAGTGTCAAGTCACAACAAAATATTGCACTGGAAGAACAAGTTACCGTAAAATTCTCAACAACTTTTGTGGAAGCCATAATCCCCCATATTGTTTCTTCATCAACTGTAGAAACAGGTATGGGTCTTACAGAACCGTTCAAAATTTTGTTTGACACCACAATGGATTTTGATTCTTTAAAAGGAGTTACATTGCATAAAGGAAACGCAGAAGGAGCAACGGTTGCGCTGACACCGTCGATGTCAACAGACAAACTTGCAGCATATTTCGCACACGTTCCCCTTGATTACAACACAACTTATGTGCTTAAAATTCCAAACACTGTAAAATCCACAACAAAAGGTGCTTTCGCAGGTACTACATATACATTTAAAACAATAAGCCGTACAACACAGCACAAAAATGTTTTGTGGTTTGAAGATTTTGACGCAAGAACGGGCTGGAATGAAACGGAAGCAAGAGCCGGCTGGGGCGTATTACTAAGAGAAAAAATTGACGGCTCAAGTAAGGGTTACAGCGGAACGAGTGCGTTGGGTGACCGTAATAACGCGGGCAGAGCAAAGGTTGAATTCCGTGAAGGCGGTCTTATGTTCACAAGACCTCAGTATGGTGAAGACGGTGCCGGACAAAACTACTCTAATTTTACTATCCCGTTTATAGGTTATCCCGGCTCCGAATCCAGATATATTGCGTTCGAATATGATTATTATCAGAATACAGATTTTGCCAGCAAATATACAGGCGACATAACTATAAAAAACAGTGATAACCAGGTGCTTTTCGCTTCAAACTTTGGTCACTATTATTACGGATATCAGTACAGTACTTATAATTCTTTAAGTCCAAGTAGTTTTACTGCATACCCTGAATTTTATCAGTTGCTTTCAAGTTATGACGCTACTGCAAACGGCGGTAATGCCAATGATATAGTAAATGCTCACGAATTACCCAGAGGAAGCATTGCAAACGACACATCTATTTGGGTAGGCAAAAAAATGAGAATTCAGGTATTGTTTGACGTACCAAACAGAAAATATATTGTTAACTTTACGTCAGACGGAACAAGATATGTGGCAAGAAGCGGTTGGCAGGATGTAGTGCCCGGTCGTAATATTGATTTTGACAGCGTTGTATTTTCATCGGCTTGTAACTCGGCGTCGGGTTACCCTGATGTAATAACTAAAATTGATAATGTTGCAATAGTTGAATATGCTGCACCGGATATTGCATCAACTTCTGTAGATGCACTTACAAATATTGAAATTGACGAGCCCGTAGCAATTACATTTACAGAAGCCCTGCAGGAAGACACTCTTTCGGGCATTACGCTAAAGAATGGCTCAACAGTTGTAAACGACGGCTTTGATTTATCCTCTGACGGTAAAACAGTTACGTTGTTGCACGACAACCTTGCATACGGAACTACATATACACTTACTGTTCCCACAACTGTAATGTCGGAAGATTATTTCACAGTGGCAGAACAAAAAGTAATTTCATTTACAACAATGGCGGCAGATACTGCTCCCCAAGTAAAAGATATAACAATTGCAGACGGTACACAGGAAGTTGCACTTGACAAAACATTATCTGTTACATTTACAAAGCCGATGAGTTCAACATCTCTGGCAAATGTAACACTTACTGCAGACGGAAATCCCGTTGCAATTGGTGTTTCAATGTCAGATAACGACAAGACAGTTACATTTACTCACGCTGATTTTGATTACGGAAAGACGTATGTTCTTACAATTCCTGCATCTGTTACAGATAAAAACAGTAACGCTTTTGCAGGTGCCACATACACATTCTATTCAAAAACAGCACCTATACCCCCCGCTATCGTATCTTCATCAATAACAAACGGTCAGACGGGAGTGCTTGTTACAAGTGAGTTCTATTTTACTTTTGACAAGGCAATGAATGTTGGCTCTCTTGATAATATTACACTGACAGGAGAAGAAGGAGACATTCCTCTTTATGTATATACTTCAAACGGTAACAAGACAATAAAACTTGACCACGGAAAACTTGATAACGGAACGGATTATACTTTAACCATTCCCACAAGCGTAAAAGCGGTAAACGGTCTTGGAGTTGCAAGCGACATAGTATATACGTTTACAACTGCAGACGTGGTTGAAGGAGAGACCTTGTTGTACGGTCAGTATTTCGACAGTGCAATCGGTGGCGCAACAGAAACACAGGCACAGTATCAGGACGGTAACTGGAACATTTATTCAAAAGTTGAGGGTACAACTGATTATTCAGATGCAAACAAAGTTGAATTTATTGACGGTAAAATGGTAATTACCAAAGAACAGAGAATAACAGGTACAGAGGCACAAAACTCAATTTATGCCATACTTGATTTATCAACTGCCGCAAGTATGCCTGAAACAGGCGTTGTTGCTATTGAGTACGATATCAAATACAGCAAACGACCTGTTGCAACAATGTGGTACACGGATACAACGGTAAGTACCAATATGAACGGTAATTCATCTTACGAAATAACACGTCTTTCTTTCTCAACCGGCAGTTACGGATGGAAAGACAAGAGTGTTTACAACGACGTAAACAAGGACTTGACCATTACACCAAACCCCTGGCTTGAGGGTAAGGATATACATGTTAAACTTGTGTATAACTTAGACGAAAGAACTTATTCGATGTTCTATACAGTTGATGGTGTAACATATCAGAGCCCTGTTGGTGTTGCTCCTTTCAGAGACGAGATTTCAAGCACAAAGATTGCAAAACTTATGTTCTCATATACGTACAGATATTCAGATGACGACCCCGTTACAATTTCTATTGACAACGTAGAAGTTAAAAAACTTACAAAGCCCGTAGTTGATACGGTTGCATCTTCCGTTGTTGACGGTCAGGCAGGCGTTAGTGCAACAGAAAGAATTAAAGTTGCATTTAATGCAAATATGAACACCAATTACTTTAAGGATATCAAGATTTATGAAGGTGTTGTAGCACCCCAGAACCTTGTTCCCACAACTTCTGTTGTTGAAGATGCAAAAACCTGTTATGTTTATCTTGATAAGGGATTGAAATACAGTACAGCATACATAATTGACGTTCCGTCATCAGTTGTAAGTACAAACTTAATTCCTATTGTCACAACTGATATTACATTTACTACAGAAGCACCGGTAGTTGGTTACGAAGCGGAATTTGTTTCTGTTAAAAACGGAAGCGGTGTTACTGTAACAGATATCAGAGGACTGACAACCGTTAAGGCAGAGGTTAAATTTACAAACGAAATGTGTGCACAGTTAAAATCACCTAAACTTGCTATTGCACTTTGCGACAGCGAGGGCAATATAAAGAGCGTTTCTTACAGACAGACAACTCTTAATGTTGGTGCACCACAAATTGCTACAGCGACATTTACGTCAACCACACCGTTTGAACTTGGTGACTATATAAAAGCATTCGTTTTAGACGGTAATACAGGTGCTGTTATGTCGCAGGAAGTTATATATAATCAATAAAATAACAAAAAGTCATTAGCCAACGGCTAATGACTTTTAATTTGTGCAAGATAGTGCTAATTTTACTCAATAAATTACATTGAAAATTTAAAATAAAAGTAATATAATGATATCACATGAAAAACGTGGGAGGAGATAAAATGTATTTACCTGACTTTGAAAGTGAAAAATTATTATATTTAATGGACGACCATCCTATTAAAAAGTACGAAACAGTTATTTCACAGAACCCAAGTGACGAGGAAAAGGCATTGGGGGATATGTTTGCAAAAGACATCAGTGATAATTTTATTTCTGATTTCAAGAAAGAGGGGGACACAATGGTACATGTGTCAACCTATACAATCATAAACGATGTTATTTATATGACTTACTACGCAAGTCCCGAAGCAGAGGAAGAAACCCCCGAAAAACAACGGGCAAGATTTGTATTTTGCAATATAAATACACCTGACGAAAAAACTTATTTTGATTTGCAGTGTGCAGGGGAAATGCTGGGCAACAAAAAAGTTGACTGTGTTTATGACACAATACTGATGCAAAAAGATGACGACACACTGTTTCTTATGTGGACGGCAAAACTTTCGGGAGATTACTATCGCCTTTATAAAACATATTCCATTTCAAAGAACGAGTTAACTGAAACAAAAGTAAACAGATTAAAAGTGGGAAATACCGTTGTTGACTGGAATATTCCCAATATGAAAAACGCCTTTGCTGAAAACGACATTCCCTGCAAAAAAATGGGTGTGGATATAGGCGTAATGCAGAAAATCACAACAAGGATTGAAAATGGCGAAACTTATTACTACACAGGCGCTTACTGCTGGGACTTTAACTGCATAATAAAGAGCAAAGATATGATTACCTGGGAGTATGTGGCACAACCTGATTTTGCCAATCAGTCCCTTTGGGAAAATGCAGTATATACAGTTGATGACAAGGTGTATTATTTTGTAAGACAACATCACGACTGGGGTGTGAAAACGGGCTTCCTTACATATTATGATTTGGTTAGTAAAAAGTGGGCAACTCCTGTGCTTGTTGACGATTCCCAGTCACGCTCTGATTTTATTATGCATAAGGGCGAGTTGTATCTTTTCCATGCGCCAATTGACAGGGAACATATAGGCGTAATTAAAATTGACAGAAATAAACTGGAAAACTCAAAAAGGGTGTTTGTTGCAAAAATGAGTGAGAGTTGTTTTTATCCTTTTGTACAGTGGGGAAATGGACAATTATATTTTTCGTACACCATGGACAGAAAAGCAATCAAACTGTCAAAATTCGATGCAGATAAATACTTAAAATAAAAAGACGCCTCGGCGTCTTTTTATTTATAATCAGATGGCAACTTACCCATGAAACGTTTGAAGGTTTTTGTGAAAAAGGACATATTGTCAAATCCGCACATACGGGCAGTTTCTCCTATAGTGTATCCTTCTTCAATAAAGCCCTTTGCCTTTTTACAACGATAACTGTTTATATATTCAATAATAGTATGGTTTGTCGCTTTCTTAAACTCGCGGGAAAGTACATATTTGTTCGAAAATACATTCTTTGCAATTTCGTCAAGCGACATTTTTTGTGAGTAATTTTCCCGAATGTATTTTATGGTATGTTTTACACGATTAAAAACATCTTTTTTTACTGAATTATCTGTACTGTCTGCAACCACATAATTTGTTCGTAATTCAATAAGAATACGTAATACAATATCACGAAGTTTGGCTATTCTGCAAACATCATTTGTGTTCACATAGGTTTCGTTCAGTTCCCTGAAAAGAGAAGCCATCGTCTCATTTCTGAAATAGGGAATAAAACGAAGATTATGAGTGTCAATGTCTGCATCATTGCAAAAATTCTGATCAATAATCAGGCAAGTGTAGCAAACTCGTTCTTTGCTGGTAATATGATGGATAACATTTGTATTTACCGCCACTATATCTCCCTGTGAAACTTCACGCATTTCTCCGTCCAATGAAACTACACCCACACCTGCTGAACAGTACTGCAGTTCTAAATTTTCATGCCAGTTTGCCTGGTGGCTATACTTGGTTGGCGTGATTTCAATTCCGAAATTAACAAAAAAGGGCAATTTTTCATTTAGCCAAGAGTGTTCTTCATACCGAAGTTCCGACATTGCTTTATCCTCCTGAATGTGCAAGATAGTGTTATTTTTTGTCAAGATGAAGTATAGTTATGCTTATAAATATATTATATAATATCATTGAAGGAAATACAAGCGGTTTTAAGAAATCGCAACAAAGTAAACTATAAAGGAGAGAAAACTATGGCAAGACAAAAACTTGACGGAATATTAATTCCGGTAATCACACCATTTAACAAGGATGAATCTATCAATTTCTCAGCAATTAAAGAAGTTGCAAAGTTTTTGAGTGAAAATGGTGTAACAGGTATCATTCCAAGTGGTTCTACTGGCGAAATGATTGCTCTTGAAAAAGATGAGCAGATTGCTGTAAACAAAGCGTACATCGAAGCAGGTCACGAATACGGACTAAAGGTTGTGGCATCTACAGGTGCATATCGTACTAAAGATGTTGTAGAGATGTCTCAAGCTGCAGAGTCTGACGGTGCTGACGGTATTATGGCAGTTACACCCTGGTATATGGGACCTAACGAAAAAGAATTGTTTGGTCACTATAAAGCAGTACATGATGCAATTAACATTCCTGTAATGCTATATCATAACCCGTACTATTCAACAGTTTTAATGAGTGATAAATTTATGGCTAAATTATACAATGAAGGTTGTATTGATGCCATTAAGGAACGTCAGGCAGACGTGTACCGTCAGCAGAATCTTCGCCGTTTGACAGATGATAATTTCGGACTTTTCTACGGATATGATGTATGTCCTGTAGAATGTTTGACTTGCTGGACAGACGGATGGGTTTGCGGTACAGGTAACTTGTTCCCCGCTGAAAATGCAGCAGTATATAACCTGGCAAAAGAAAGAAAGACTGAAGAAGCAATGAAAGCACATGCAGAAAAAATATGGCCTTATCTGCACCTTTTCTCAGAAGCTGATTCTAATGGCGATGTACTATGGCTACAAATTATCAAAGAAGGTCTTAAACTTCGCGGTATAGATGCCGGTTACTGTCGTAAACCAGTTTTATCAGAACTTCCTCAGGAAACAATGGATAGATTGAAAGCCACATTAAAACACTACGGATACATTGGTTAATGTAAATATTTCATAATAAATGACCTTTGCGTAACAATTGTTACACAAAGGTCATTTTTAATTGATATACCTATTTTGCAAAGACGTGTTTTCCGATGGTTGTTATAACCGGGCGTGAGTAAATCCAACTGTTTGTTGTTCTTGCGGGATTATAATAATATATCGCTCCCCCTGTGGGGTCCCAGCCATTTAAAGCATCCTTTGCGGCTTTGTATGGGGTGTCGTACATTTCCGCATTCCATTGTCCGTCCTGAAGAGCGGTAAAAGCACCCGGCTGATAGATTACTCCTGCAATGGTGTTGGGAAAAGAAGAGTGTTCAACTCTGTTTAAAACAACCGCACCAACAGCGACTTGCCCTGTATAACTTTCACCTCTTGCCTCTGCGTTTATTATTTTTGCAAGGAGGCGGGCGTTGGTTTCTGCAGAGCCGGATGCGGAGTTTGAAGAAATGCCCATTTTTTCAAGGGTGTTTTTTCCTGCAATTCCGTCCTGTTTAAGTCCGTTGTTTTTCTGGAACTGTGTAACCGCTTTTTGTGTATTACTGCCGAATATTCCGTCAACTTTTTTTATGTCATAACCCCACTTCTGTAGGCGTGACTGTATTTCTCTTACCTCGTCCCCTCTGGAGCCGTATTTTGATAATGTAGAAACATTAATAAGTGTTGCAGACAAAGATACTATCACAACAGAAAGGGTAATTGCAAGTATTGATTTTTTCATTGTTTTTCAACTCCTTACAATAAGTATTGCCAAAACAATGTGATATTATGACAGTTTATCCCGCATTTGTTCTAAAACTCTTTTTTCTATCCGTGACACCTGAACCTGTGATATTCCCAGTTTTTTTGCAATTTCGCTTTGGGTTTTGTCCATAAAATATCTCATAAAAATTATTTGTCTTTCCCTTTTCGGGAAGGTGGAAAGTACCGATTTAAGAGCAAGGCGGTCAACACTTTCTGTTTCCAAATCCGTGTTTTCCGAAATTTGCTGTTCCAGTGGCTGTTCTCCATCCGCTGTATAGTTTAAAGAGGCGGGGCGGGTATATGCTTCCATAGCCACAATTATATCTTCGGTATTTACCCCTACCGCGTCGGCAATTTCAGAAACGGTGGGCTCGCGGTTTAAGGTGTTTAGAAGTTTCTCCCTTGCAGACATTGCCTTTATCCCTGTTTCCTTAATGCTTCTGCTTATTTTTATTATTCCGTCATCTCTTATAAATCTTTTGATTTCTCCTGTTATCATTGGAACTGCATAGGTGGAAAACTGAAGTCCCAGGGAGGTGTCAAATTTGTCAATTGCTTTTATAAGCCCTATGCACCCCACCTGAAACAGGTCTTCCGCCTCATGCCCTCTGTTTAAAAACCTTTTTACTATGCTCCACACAAGTTTGCTGTTGTTTTCCACTAAAAACGAGCGGCTTTCCATATCACCGTTTTTTGCTTTGGTAATTACCCTGTAAATGTCAGGTTGCATAGTTTACACCTGCACTTTTTTCCGCATTATAACCGTAGTTCCCATACCTACGCTGGATTTTACTTCTAAAGAGTCCATAAAAGTTTCCATAACGGTAAACCCCATACCTGACCGTTCTTCGTCGGGGCTTGAGGTAAAAAGAGGACGACGTGCTTCGTCAATGTCTTCAATGCCCCGCCCGTAGTCCGATACGGTAATTTCAATTTCCTTTAAGTTGTAAACACAGCAAACGGTAACAAAGCCGGACATATTTTCGTATCCGTGGACAATGGCGTTTGTAACCGCCTCCGATACTGCGGTTTTTATATCGGCAACGGTTTCTACGGTAAGGTCTAACTGGGCACAAAAAGATGCAACAGCCACACGTGCAAGCCCCTCGTTTACGGACTTGTTTAAAAACTGTATTTTCATTTCGTTTATGTAATTCAATTATTTCACCTCCAGCGCTTTTTGTTGATTGGGACAAAGGGTAATAACCCTCGACAGTCCCGACATTTTAATAAGGCGTTTTATCCTTTCGTTGGCACCAAAGGCACAAACAGAGCCCTTTATTGCCTCCATAAGCCGATAACGTCCCATTATCACGCCTATGCCCGAACTGTCCATAAAAAGCACGTTTGTAAAATCAAATATTACTTTCCTGATTTCTCCTTTTAATATAATTTTGTCTGCTTTTTCTCTGATTTCTTGAGCGTAGTGATGGTCAAGTTCGCCTTTTGGTCTTATAATCATCGCTTCGCCCATAACATCTATTGTCACCTTCATCACCTCAATTATTGTTAGTATATGGAGATTATATTATATCTATTCGGTAAAAAAAGTCGTTTTTTGTATAACAAGCCAAACTTTATGAAAAAATATCATAAGAGGTGAAAACGATTGATAATTACTTTTATAAGAACAATAATTCTTTATCTTCTGGTAGTTTTCAGTATGAGAATAATGGGTAAAAGAACAATAGGTGAACTGCAACCGTACGAACTTGTAATTGACATTATGATTTCTGACCTGGCAACCGTTCCTATGCAAAGCACAGATTTTCCTCTTTTGTCGGGCATAATTCCTATTTTAACCCTTATTACTCTGGAAATTTTTATGTCATATCTGTCTTTGAAATCACGAAAAATCAGACGTGTCCTTTGCGGAGAGCCGACAACGGTAATTAAAAACGGAGAAATAAACTATAAAAACTTAAAGAAATTAAGATTTGCACATACCGACCTTTTAGAAGAACTCCGTCAGGGCGGTTGCGATGATGTGAAAGAAGTAAAAAGAGCGGTAGTGGAAACCAACGGGAAGTTAAGTATATTGCTCAAAAAAGAAAACAGTCCCCTTACAAAAGCAGATGCAATAAAAATATTTTCAAACAAGGATGGGAAAAAATGAGAGACGTAATTACAGCAATAATTATACTTGTACTGATAATTTCCATTTCTGTAACATTTTATTGTCTGTCAATGAACTTTTGCAATGATATGTCGGAAAATCTGCTTCTTGCAAAGGAAGCGGTAGAGGCGGGGGACTACACACTTGCGGCAAAGTATTCCCAAAACTGTATAGACATTCTTGAAAAAAGCAACTTGTGGCTGTCGGCAATGGCTAACCACGAGGAACTTAACTCTATAAAAACAGGGATTTTAAGAGCGCAGCAGTTTATTGCTTTTGGTGATGACGAAGAGACGATGGCAGAACTTGGAGAGGTGTCGGGACTTATAAATCATTTTGCCGCCAGCGAGCAGATAAGCGTTGAAAATATATTTTAATAAATTATGAATTTTTACAGAATTGTTACAAAAAACTTGATTTTATGTAATATATATAGTATAATGGACACAATGGAGATTGTGTGTCTATAATAAATAGACGCGTCTTGTTTTGAAAATGTAGTAAATCGAGGTGATTATTTGCGTTATAATCTACGTACAGGGCGTCTTGAATTTAAGGCAGGAAAACTTATGTTTATAAAAAAATCAGTAAAGGTGCAAAAGACATTTGTGGCAGCACCAAAACTTGCTTTCAGACGTTTTGGGATGAAGAAAATAGGCAATATAACAGAAAAAATAAAAATACTGTTTAATAAAAAGACTCAGTTAACAAAAATAAGACCTGTGGCTGATGCCGTTAAAATATTTAATGTTGTAAAATACGGAGCACTATATACTACTGCTGTTGCGGTAATGTGCTTTATAGTATATGGTTCTTTTATGTCTCTTGATTTAACTGTGGCAAAAAATGTACTTATTGACGGAAAATCTGTAGGTGCAGTTACAGATATGGAGCAGTTCAAAACTTATTACAATCAGTTGCACCAGGAATTAAAAGACAACCTCGGGGAAAGCAAAACACGTAAAGTTTCGTATGTCCCCTGCATTACATTTAACGACAGTGTAGATGACCAATATACATTAAAACAGAACATTATGTCATTATATGACGGAGTAATAAAGGCGTATTCTGTTTATGTGGATAATGAGTTTGTTTGCGCAGCTCTTGAAAAAACAGATTTGGATAATGCCCTTGAAACAGTAAGAACTTCTTACGGTAACGCGGATACTGCGACTTTTGTCCAGAATATAGAAATTAAAAACGAACTTGTAACAAATAACAGTATAAGATTTGGTAAAAACATTAACAGGGAACTGTTGTCAAGCAGGAAATCCGAAGGTGTTTATACAGCAACCAAAAAACAGTCAATGTGGGAAATTGCCTCAATGTTTGATATGTCTATTGACAAAATTGAAGAAATGAACCCCACTCTTTTGGGATCAGTTGAGGAAGGAACGCCTGTTAACGTAATAAAATCCGTTCCCGTATTGTCGGTACAGACAACTGCCCGTGTAGAGGGTGAGTTCGACATTGCCTGTGCATCAGAAATTGTTTATGACGACACTATGGCAAAAGGCAAACAAAAGGTAACTGTCGAAGGTGAAAATGGTAAACAGTTCATTAAAAAAGATGTTGTATTTATAAATGGCGAAGAAGTTACAGAAACAATACACGAGAGAACTGTGATAAAAGAGCCCGTGGCAAGAGTAACAGTTGTGGGTACAAAGTTAAGCGGTGTAGGTACGGGAAGTTTCATAAGACCTACTTACGGCTCACTGAGTTCCCGTTACGGCACAAGATGGAACAGACAGCATCAGGGAATAGATATTGCTGCATCTACGGGCACAAACATTGTTGCCGCAGATGACGGTGTAGTTGAGTTTTCGGGCTGGGAAGGCGGTTACGGCAATCTCGTAAAACTAAGTCACGGCAACGGTTATACCACATACTACGGACATTGCAGTAAATTGTTGGTAAAAAAAGGTCAGGTAGTTGAAAAAGGTCAGGTTATTGCAAAAGTGGGTTCCACAGGCAGAAGCACAGGACCTCATTTGCATTTTGAAGTACGTCTTAACAACGTACCGCAAAATCCACTCCAGTTTATCAGTTCAAATTAAGAAAGGATAATAATGATGGAAAAAACGATTTTAATTGTAGATGACGAAGCACCAATAGTTGATATATTAAGAATAAATTTGAAGAAAAACGGATACAAGGTTTTAGAGGCCTATGACGGTGAAGCGGCGGTAAAAATAGCGTTGGGGGAAGACCCCGACCTTATTCTTCTTGACGTAATGCTTCCTAAAATGGACGGTTTTACTGTTTGCAGAAAATTAAGAGAAAGAATTAACACTCCTATAGTTATGATTACTGCAAGAGAAGCGGAGGAAGACAAGGTTTTAGGTCTTGCAATCGGTGCAGACGACTATATAACCAAGCCATTTTCTATTAAAGAACTGCTTGCGAGAGTTCAGGCAAACTTACGTCGCGGCGCAAAGGAATATACATACATTGACGGCGACGAAAATGACACCTCTATAAAGCAGGGCGATTTAACTTTAAATATTGAACGTTTTGAGGTTAAAAAGGGCGGAAAGTTAATAGACCTTACAATACGCGAATTTGAACTGCTTAAGTTTCTGGCACTGCAACCAGAAAAGATTTATTCCCGTGAAACTCTTATGGAAAAAGTATGGGGTTACGATTATCTTGGAGATTTAAGAACTGTTGATGTTACCGTAAGACGTCTTCGTGAAAAAATCGAGGATAATCCGTCAGAGCCCACTTATGTTATTACAAAAAGAAGTATGGGATACTACTTTGCAAAACAAAAATAATTAAAGGGCGGTTGTTCCGCCCTTTTTTAATGCAGAAAGGACTTTTTTATGTCAAGACTTAAAGAAAATATAATTGCATTTTTAAAATGGAGTGTTGTGTCTGTTATAATAGGAATAATACTTGGATTTTTGGGATATCTGTTTCATATCGCTCTTGACTTTGTAAC
>JAFQVC010000174.1 GCA_017408205.1 Clostridia bacterium
GCAACATACACGTCGTCGGGGCAGGAAAGATAGTTCTCTCCCCTTAAAAAGCCAAAGCCGTCCTCACATACCTGCAATATTCCCGTAACTTCAACAGTTTCGGTACGTTGTTTTTGTGGCTCTTCCTTTGGTTTTGCCTCCTCTATCAGGGACGCCAGTTCATCTTTCTTATATTTGGTTACATTGGTTATTCCAAGAGTTTTTGCTTCCTCACGAAGTTGCGCCAAAGTCTTATTTTCCATATACTACCTCACTAAAAGATTAAATTCAAAATCATATTGTTATCAAGCATACTTTTTGAAAGGGAACCAAGTTCTGCATAATTATAAACCGCACTTCCGGGGAACATTGACACTATCGCAAGAATTACATATGTAATAACCACTCCGCTTAAAACGCCGAAAACAAAACCTCCTATTTTGTTAAAAGTTTTTATTACAGGAAGTTTTGTTACTGATTTTACAAAGAAGGACGCTACCCATAAAATAATTTTAACTCCCACAAATACAATCAGTACTGCAATTATTGTAAGGAAAATCTGAGTAACCATTGTTGCGGTTGCATCAGTTACCGCCTGTGTTCCTGACTTTACTGCTTCCTGCATAAAAGAGGGGAGTTGTGACACGTCTGTACCTCCACCCATTTTCCCCGATACAAGTTCGTAAATCTTTTGTTGTAACGAGGTGGTTGCAAGCCAGTCGGTAACTACGGGATAAAACAGTATTGCGGCAACGAGGGACACAATATGATGTCCGAAGTTAAACACAGAATGGACAAGCCCTTTTTTGTAACCCAGCATTGCAGCACCAATTACAATTAACAGTATTATTATATCAGCCATAACTACCTCCTGACTACTCTTACCATACTTCCGCAAACAGCGCAAACTGTTTTGTTGTCTAAAAGCACAATTTTGCGGATGTCGTTTTCAAGTTTTACAAAGCCCTTGCTTTCGCCTTTCCAGTTGGCAACGGTAACATAATGCCCGTCTGTTACCGCAACAGTTTTTTCATTTGCATCCATTGCAATTATACTGTTGTTTGAAACGTATTCACCGCATTTTTTACCGTGATTGTTATACATTTGAATTATGTTGTTGTTACTTGCTCCTGCAAATTTCATTACAGTAGCACCGTTTTCGCATACTTTGTAACTTTCTAAGATTTTATCGTCATATCTGTAATTCCATTTATCTTTTCCCGCTCTGTCCATAGCATAAACTCCGTTGTCCGTAACAGTAACCGCTATGTTGTTTTTAACAAAATCAACCGACATGGGCAGGGTATTTTCCAAAGTACTGTCCATTATTATTTCTGCTTTATCAAGGTTAATCATTACAAGACGGCAACCTGTGGTTTTCCCTGTAGTTACAACAGATGCCACAGCAAGGCGTTTGCAGTCGGAGGAAATATCCATATCAACTATGTAACTGCTGCCCATCTGCCACTTATAAACGTCAAGCCCCGAATTGTCATAAACAACAAGTTTCCCTTTGTAGCCCGTTTCCAGTGTGGCAACTGCAGTATACCCAACCGCATTGGTTTTTGCGGTAATAACGGGCAAATCCGTTTCAACAGTATATTCCTTTTTGTCTCCGCGAAATACCGTTACGCCTGTTCCCCTCTGGTCATACAAAAGTTTGTAATTTTTGTTCTGTCTGAAAACGGGATTGGCGTAGGGGTTTTCAATTCTTTCCTGTTCCCCTGACAAAGATACCTCCGTTATGCCCTCCTGATTTACCACCAATAACTTTCCGCCTGATGAGAAATAGTGGTTTTGCTGACCGGGAATAATTTCGTAGATTTTATCAGTTACCTGTTTTTTTCCGCCAAAAGCAAATATCAAAGCAACTATTACTGCTGCTACTGCTATTAATACTATTAACATGGTCTTTTTATTCATAAAAAATCTCCTTTAAGTACAACCCTTCCGGGGGCGCTGTTATTCCCGCCTTTGTTCTGTCAGTACTTTCTATTATGTGGGGAATGTCATTTGCTTTGATTTTACCGCAACCCACATAAAGAAGTGTTCCGCTGATTATCCGTACCATATTATAAAGGTAGGCATTTGCATTTATTTCAAAATTAAGTGTGCC
>JAFQVC010000175.1 GCA_017408205.1 Clostridia bacterium
ACTTTCATTCAGTGATACAGGCAACACCTTTTCTCCAACTTCAAGTTCGGGAAGTTTAGTCACCTTTTCTTCTTTTTCGTCAACACTTTCCACATACACCTTTGTAAAGCCCGCAAATTTGATTTTGCTTCCGTATGCTTTAAATACATAACCGTTTGCAGTAATATCCACATTTTCCGTGTCATAAACTGCTTTTTCCATCTGGCTTGCAACAAAACGTTCCCAGATAAGTTTATAAAGTTTATACAAATCAGGTGTTACGCTGTCCTTAATCTTATCGGGAGTGATTGTTACATCAGAAGGTCTTATTGCCTCGTGAGCATCCTGAGCATTCTTTTTGGTTTTGTAAACTCTTATTGATTTTGGAGCATACTGTTCTCCGTAGGTTTCTTTAATAAATTTTGATGCGGCAACTCCTGCCTCAACAGAAATACGAAGGGAGTCTGTTCTCATATAGGTAATAAGACCTACAAGTCCTATTCCGCCCACATTCACGCCTTCATACAGTTGCTGTGCCGCCTGCATGGTTCTTTTGGAAGTAAAACCAAGTTTCCTGTTTGCTTCCTGCTGCATTGTACTGGTTATAAACGGGGGAGCAGGATTTCTGGTTTTAGTGCTTTTCTTTATGTCTGTTACAACATAATCTGCACCGTCAAGTTTTTTAACGATTTCTTCAACCTGTCCACCGTTTGTAAGTTCTATTTTCCCTTTTTTATCTCCGAAGAATTTGGCGTGGAATTTGTTCTTGCCGTTTTCTTTTGTAAAATCGCTGTCAATAGTCCAGTATTCTTTTGGGATAAACTTTTCAATTTCACGTTCTCTGTCCACAATAAGGCGTGTTGCCACAGACTGAACACGTCCTGCGCTTAATCCCTTTTTAACCTTTTTCCACAAAAGAGGGCTTATTTTGTAACCCACAATTCTGTCTAACACTCTTCGTGCCTGTTGTGCGTCTACAAGATTAGCATCTATTTCACGGGGATTTTTTACTGCATTTTGCACCGCCGTTTTTGTGATTTCATTAAAGGCAATTCTGTAGGTGTTTTTTTTGTCTATGTCAAGAACAGACGCTAAGTGCCATGATATTGCCTCTCCCTCACGGTCAGGGTCAGTTGCAAGGAACACTTTTTTTGCCGCCTTCGCCTGTTTTTTAAGTTTAGACATTAAATCGCCTTTACCTCTTATAGTTATATATTTTGGCTCGAAATTATTTTCTGTGTCAATTCCCAACTGACTTTTGGGCAAGTCTCTGATGTGCCCCATAGATGCTTCTACGGTGTAATTGGCACCCAAATATTTCTTTATGGTCTTTGCTTTAGCCGGTGACTCAACGATTACCAGATAATTTGCCATAAATTTATCAACCTTTCATTATTTTAGTATATAATATCGCCCGGGCATAGATACCACGAGTTTGCTTATTTCCAACATCATTAAATTCTGAGTTACTGTACCGATTGGCTTCCCCGTCAGTTTACAGATTTCATCAATATGAACAGGAGTGTTTTTGTTCAAAAAGTACAGTATCTGCCTTTGTTCCTCAGTTACATTTGCAAGTTTGTTACTGTCTGCAACCTTTTGCTCGCCCTTTAATATCTTTTCAAGCATAAGCTCAGGATAACTTGCTGTCAAATCAATTATTATGTCGGCGGGGCTTGTAACAATAACACCACCGTCTTTTATAATCTCATTAGGTACAAAACTGTTGGGATTGTCAATGTTACCGGGAACGCAGTACACATTTTTACCCTGCTCAAGAGCAAGACGTGAAGTAATAAGCGTACCGCTTCGTCTTGCACCTTCAACAACCAACGTTCCAAGAGACATACCCGCCATTATTCTGTTACGGTGAGGGAATTTGTATCTGTCAGTTCCGTCATAGGGCGGATATTCGGAAATAACACAACCGTTGTTTAGTATTATTTCCATAAGGGGTGCGTTTTCGGGAGGATACACAACGTTGCAACCGTTACCAAGTACCGCAACGGTTTTGCCTCCTGCTTTAAGAGCACCTCTGTGGGACTGGCTGTCAATACCCCTTGCCATACCGCTTACCACCGTAAGCCCTTCGCTTGCAAGTTCGTAACCGAATTTGAATCCCATCTTGTTTCCGTAAGTAGTAGGCAACCTCGAGCCCACTACGTTTATGGTAACCAGTTTGTTTAATTCTCTTACATTTCCCTTTATATATAATACTTTAGGCGGATTCTGAATATCAAGAAGAAGTTTCGGATAATTTTCGTCAAAACAACTTATTATTCCTATATC